>NZ_JBYTEP010000065.1:0-18331 GCF_058792015.1 Cellulomonas sp. EB106-03-03-XG116 | reverse complement strand
CAGCGGCCGAGGGGCCGCCGGCCGCCGCCCACCGCGGACCCGCGCCGGGCGCACCCGCTCCCGGTGGCTCCCCGGGCACCGGCGGGGCGCCGCGCGCCCCGTCCCGGGTGTAGGTCCCGGTGCGGGCCCAGCGCCGCCCGCGCCGCAGGTCGTCGGCGCGCACCCGCACCGCCCGCGCCAGCCCCGTCGCCCGGCCGACCGCCCCCGGCTCCGCGTCGAGCGCCGCGTCCAGCCGCCGCCACGGACCCGCGAGCCCCGGCGCGACCAGCAGTGCCTCCGCCATCAGCCGCCGCACCCGGTCCGGGTCCCGGCGCCCGCGGTCGACCTCGTACCGGCACGCGCGCAGCGCCTGCCGGACCAGCGCCCGGCGCGCCGCGGCGGCGAGGGCGTCCCGCTCGGGCAGGCCGGCGGTCCCGGCGGCCGCGAGCTCGGCGAACGCCGCCACCCGCTCCCGGAAGTCCGTCGCGTCGTCGACCTCGCGGGCGGACAGGCTCGCGGCGTGCTCGCGGTGCCACGCCTGGTCGGCGCCGCCGACGTGCGCGACGTCCGCGTGCGCCGCGAGCCGCAGCCACATCTCCATGTCGTGCGCGTGGGCGAGGGGGCGCTGCCCGCCGACCGCCGCGACCACCGACCCGCGCATGAGCACCTCCGGCGACGTGATGACGTTGTACCCGTCGGCGCACCGGTCGGCGAGCCACCGCCGGCCGGGCCAGACGGTCCACCGGCGGGCGCGGGTGCGCGCGGTGCGGGGCGGCTCGCCGGCGAAGTGCACCGGGTGCCCGTAGACCAGGCCCACCGACGGGTACGCGCGGGCGACGGCCACCGAGCGGGCCAGGGAGCCGGGCGTCAGCAGGTCGTCGGCGTCGAGCCGCACCAGGAACTCCCCCGTGGCGCGGGCGAGCCCGTCGTTGAACGTCGCCACCGGACCCCGGTTGCGCGCGTGCGCCAGGACCGCCACGCGCGGGTCGGCGGCGGCGAGCCGGCCGGCGACCGCCAGGGAGTCGTCGGTGGACGCGTCGTCGACCACGACCACGTCGACCCGGACACCCGCCTGGGACAGGGCGCTGCCGACCGCGGCCGGGAGGTAGCGCGCGTAGTCGTGGCACGGGATCACGACCGTGACCGTGGCGTCCTCGGTGGGCACCGCGCGGGGGCGCACGTGCACCGTGCGCGTGAGCGGGCCGGCGGGGGCGGTCACGGGACGCGGCCCGGGTCCCCGGGGACGACCGGGGCGGCGGCGGGCGCAGCGGCCGCGACGCCCGCGACCGCGACCCCGGCGCCGCCTGTCGCGCCCTCGACCGCGCCGACCGCCGCGCCGCCCACCGCCCGGGCCGCTGCGCCACCCGTGTCGCCGTCCGCCCCGTCGCCCACCGCGTCGTCCGCCCCGTCCGCCCCGACCGCCCGAACCGCGCGCGCCGCCCGGAGGTCCCGCAGCAGCGGGCGCCCGGCCACCGCCACGTAGACGAGCGCCCCCGCGGTCCCCCCGGCGGCGAGCGCCGCGAGCGGCCCCCCGACCTGCCGCGACACGAGCACCGCGGCGGCGACGGTCGGCCCCGCGGCCGCGAGCGGCAGCCAGGTGGCGCGCGCCAGCGCCCGCAGGTCCGCGCCGCTGCGCCGGACGGCGACGAGGTACAGCGGCAGCACCACGACCCCCGCCACGACCACGTGCGCCCAGCCGACCCCGGCCGAGCCGCCGAGCCGCGCCCCGACGACGACCGCCGGCACGAGCGCGACCAGCCAGGCGACCTGCACCCCCAGCACCGGCCGGGTCGCCCCGCGCGCGATCAGGTACGTCGCGAGCAGGTCGAACAGCACCCGCAGCGCGCCGAACGCCGCCAGCGCGGCCAGCGCGCCGGCGGCCGGCGCCCACCGCGCGCCGTACAGCAGCGTGACGACGGGCAGGCTGAGCGCGCCCAGCAGGCACGCCACGGGGACGGCCGCCGCCCAGGTGAGCCGCGTGGCGAGCGCGAGCCCGCCGTCCCCGCCGCCGTCGCCGCCCCGCCCGCCGCCGTCCCCGCCGCCGCCCGCCGCCCCCGCGCCCGTCGCCCCGCGCCCGTCCAGCCGCGCGAACGCGGCGAGGGCGACGGGCCGCACCGTCTGCCCGATCACCGTCATCGGCCAGCTCGCCACGTTGAACGCCAGGACGTAGTACCCCAGCGCGACCTCGCCGGCGCCGCGCGCGAGCACCACCTTGTCGACGGCGAGCAGGGCGATCGACAGCAGGTTCGCCCCGGCGAGCGGCGCCCCGTAGGCGATGGCCCCGCGTGCCAGCGCGGGGTCGTACCCGAACCGCGGCACCGTGCGGCTGAGCAGGAATTGCGCCGCGGTCGCCGCGGGCTGGGCCACGAGCCGGGACACCGCGAGGGCCATCGGCCCCCAGCCCGCGCGCACCAGCAGCACCGTGACCACGGTGCCGACCACGAGGTCGACCAGCCCGGACGCGAAGATCTCCCGCTGGTGGAAGCCCCGCTGGAGCCGCGCGTAGGGCACCACGCCGGCGGCGGACACCACCAGGGTGGCCGCCAGCACCGCGATCACCGGTGCGGCCCGGTCGCTGCCCAGGGCCCGCGCCACGGGCTCGGCGGTCGCCGCCATCGCCCCGGCCAGCAGCGCGCCGAGCACCAGGCTGATCGTCGCGACGGTGGGCTCGAGGCGGCGGGGTTCGCCCGCCCGGACCAGGTCCGCGCTCAGGCCGAGGTCCACGACGGTCACGAGCACGCCCTGCACCGCCAGCGCGATCGCGAACACGCCGAAGTCCTCGGGCGCGAGCAGCCGGGCGAGCACGATGCCGACCAGCACGTTCCCGAACCGCAGCACGACGCTCCCCGCGCTGCCCCACGCGATCCCGCGCCCGACCTGGCGGCCGAGCCCCGTCGGCGCCGTCACCGCGCACCCTCGCGCTGCGGCGCCCCGTCGGGCGCCCCGGCGCCCGCCCCGCCCGGCGCGCCCGCCCCGCCCGGCACGCCCGCCGTGGCCCGCCGCCCGGGCCCGCCGCGGGGGCCGGCCACCGACCCGGCCCGCGCGCGGGCGGCGGCCGCCGCCCGCTGCCGCGCGAGCGACGCCTTGAACTTGGCCACGTCCACCGCGCACCGCGCCAGCGCCTCCCGGCGGACCGACTCGCTGGGCCGGGTCGCGAGCGCGTCGGCGTACACGGCCTCCTGGCGGCGCCCCGCCGAGGCCAGGCCGTACGCGTCGACCACGACGCCCCGCCCGAGCGCGCCGCGCTGCGCGCGCAGGCCGGGGTCCGCGAGCAGCGGCGTCAGCTCCCGCTCCAGGTCGGCGCCGTCCCCGGGGCCCTCGCTCAACCAGCCGTCGTGCAGGAAGCCGGCGAGCGTGTCGCGGGTCAGCGCGCGCCACGCGCCGCGGTCGCCCTGGACGACCACCGGCTTGCCGAACGCCATGCCGCGCAGGACGGACGAGCCCATGCCGAGGACCACGTCCGCCGCGTCGTACGCCGCGCGCGGGTCGAGGAGCTGGCCGGTCACGAGCACCACCTGCTCGCCGGCGGCGGCGTTCACGGCGTCCGCGCGGGCGGCCACCCGCGCCTGCTCGGGGCCCGTCCCGACGACGACCAGCCGCAGCGGACCGGCACCCGCGGCCGCCCGGTCCCGCGCCGCCGGCCCGGACGCCAGCCGGCCGGCCACCTCGATCGCCGCGACCACCCCGTCCGCCTTGCCCAGGTCGGTCGAGAGCCGTCCGACGACGGACAGCACGAGGTCGCCGCGGTCCAGCCCGAGCCGCGCCCGCGCGTCCGGCCCCGCGGCGCCGGGGGCGTCCCGCTCGGTGTCGACGGGCGGCTCGATCAGGTGCACCCGGTCGCGGAGGCCCCGCTGCTGCTCCTGCAGCCGCCGGGTCCCGACGACCAGCGGCTCGTGCCGCGGGACGTGGTCGGGCACGTCCATCGAGAGCACGGTCGTGACCAGCGGCGTGCCGAGCCGGCGGTGCGGGCCGAACGCGAGGTCGACCGAGGGGCCCCACTCGTACCCGTGCACCACGTCGACGCCGCGGTCGACCACGAGCCGGCGCAGCGCGGCCATGTTCCGCGGGGACGGCCACCGGCCCTCCCGGGGAGCGCGCACGTACTCCAGCCCCAGGGCGCCCACGAGCGGCACCAGGTCGCCGTCCGGCCCGAACATCAGCACGTCGTGCCCGGCCCGCGCGACCTCGTGCGCAAGCTGGACGGCGTTGAGCTGGCTGCCGCCGACCTCCATCACGCCCGGGTAGACGAGGATCCTCACGCGACCGCCCTCCCGAGCACCTCGACGACCTCCTCCTGCTGCGCCGCGGTCAGGTGCGGGTGCATCGGGAGCGACAGGATCCGGTCCGCCGCGGTCTCGGCCACCGGGAAGGCGCCGCGCCCGAGCCCGAGGTGCCGGTAGGCCCCGGTCAGGTGCACGGGCACCGGGTAGTGCACGCCCGCGCCGACGCCCGCCGCCTGGAGCGCGGCCAGCACGCGGTCGCGGTCCGCCACCTGCACGACGTAGAGGTGCCAGGCGTCCTCGTTCGCCGGGTCCGTCCGCGGCGGCTGCACCCCGGGCAGGTCCCGGAGCAGCGCGTCGTACCGGGCCGCTGCCGCGCGCCGGCGCTCGTTCCAGCCGGCGAGCCGCCGCAGCTTGGCCTCCAGGACCACCGCCTGGACCGTGTCGAGCCGCGAGTTCATCCCGACGACGTCGTGCCGGTACTTCTGCGTGCTGCCGTGCCCGGCGAGCGCGCGCACCCGGTGCGCGACCTCGGCGTCGTCCGTGGTGACGGCACCGGCGTCGCCCGCCGCCCCGAGGTTCTTGCCCGGGTAGAAGCTCGTGCCCGCCACCAGCCCCAGCGCCCCCGCGGGGCGGCCGTTCCGCCGGGCCCCCTGCGCCTGCGCCGCGTCCTCGACCAGCGGGACCCCGGCGTCCGCCGCGATCTTCGCGAGCTCCTCCACCGGTGCCACCTGGCCGAACAGGTGCACCGGCAGGACGGCGGCGGTGCGCGGGCCGACGGCGGCGCGCACGGCCGCGGGGTCGACGAGCAGGTGCGCCGGGTCGACGTCGACGAGCACCGGGACCGCGCCGATCCGCGACACGGCCTCGGCGGTGGCGATGAACGTGTTGACCGGCAGCACCACCTCGGCGCCCGGCCCGACGCCGACGGCGCGCAGCGCGAGCTCGAGCGCGTCGGTGCCGTTCGCGACGCCGACGCAGTGCCGCGCCCCGACCGCCGCCGCGTAGCCGGCCTCGAACCGCCGGACCGCGGGGCCGCCGACGAACGCGGCGGTCGCGAACACCTCGTCCAGCCCGGCGCGCACCTCCTCGTGCACCTCCGCCTGCTGGGCGGCCAGGTCGACCAGGGGGATCCTCATGCGCGCACCGCCGTCCCGTCCTCCTGGGTCCCGCGCGCCCCGGCCCCGTGCGCGTGCCCGTCCGCCGCCCGGTGCAGGGGGCGCGCCGGCACGCCCGCCCAGGTCTCGTCGTCCGGCAGGTCCGTCAGCAGCACCGCACCCATGCCGAGGGTCGCGCCGGCACCCACCCGGACCCGCTCCCGCACGGCCGAGCGCATCCCGAGGTAGGCGCGCGGTCCGACCCGCACCCGGCCGCCGAGCGTCGCCCCCGCGGCGAGCGTGGCGGCGTCCCGCACCTCGTCGTCGTGCGTGAGGGTCACGTGCGGCATGAGGACCACGTGCCGACCGACCCGGACGTCCGCGGTCAGCACGACCCCGGCCAGGAGCACCGAGCCGGCGCCGACCGTGCAGCCGTCGGGCACCTCGACGGACGGGTGCACCACCGTCGCCCACCGGTCGGGGCCGACGCCGGCGGCGGCGAGCCGGGTGACCAGGCCCGCGCGCGCCCGCCCGTGGCCCACGCAGGCGAGCACCGCCGCGTCCGGGAGCCCGGCGAGCGCCCGCAGCCCGCCCAGCACCGGCACCCCGCCGACGTCGCGGCCGCGCGCCGCCGGGTCGTCGTCCAGCACCCCGACCACCTCGTACGGCCCGTGCCGGCGGACCACCGCGAGCACCTCGCGCGCCAGCCCGCCGGCCCCGACGAGCACCAGCGGCCGGCCACCGGCGGTCACCGGACCGCCGCCCGCAGGACGTCCACGACCCGGCTCTGCTCGGACCCGGTCATCTCGTGGAACAGCGGCAGGATCAGGGTCCGGTCCGTCAGGCGCTCGGTGCCGGGGAGCGGCGCCCCGCCGTGGTCGCCGCCGGCGTAGGCGGGCTGCCGGTGCGCGGCCATGATCCCGCGGCGCGCGGACACGTCCGCCGCGGCCAGCCGCGCGAGCAGCCCGTCCCGGTCGACCGGCGACCCGGGGAGCACCTCGACCCAGTACGACTGGAAGTTGCCCGTCCCCCACGGCGGGTCGCCCACCGGGCGCAGCGCGGGCAGATCCGCCAGCTCCGCCGCGTACGCCGCCGCGAGGGCGCGGCGCCGGGCGACCGCCTCCGGCAGCCGGCCGAGCTGCACCAGGCCGACGGCCGCCTGCAGGTCCGTCATCCGGTAGTTGAACCCGACCTCGAGGTACTCCTCGGGCGGCGCGAGCACGGCGCCGTGCCGGTCGGCGGCGGACACGCTCATCGCGTGCTCCCGCAGCCGGCGCGCCCGGTCGGACCAGTCGGCGCGGCCCGTGGTGAGCATCCCGCCCTCGCCGGTGGTGAGGACCTTGCGCGGGTGGAACGACCACGCCGCCACCTCCGCCCGGGCGCCGACCGGCAGCCCGCGGTAGGTCGACCCGGCGGCGCACGCGGCGTCCTCGACCACCACGATCCCGAGCGGGTCGGTGAGCGCCCGCACGGCGTCGAGGTCGACCGGAACGCCGGCCTGGTCGACCGCGACCACCGCCGCGGTGCGCGCGGTCAGCGCCTCGGCGACCGTCGCCGCGGTGACGTTGCCCGTGGCCGGGTCGACGTCGGCGAACACGGGCCGGGCGCCCGCGTGCACCACCGCGTTGGCCGTCGCGACGAACGAGAACGACGGCACCACCACGTCGTCGCCCGGCCCGACCCCGGCGACGACCAGCGCCAGGTGCAGGGCGGCCGTGCACGACGACAGGGCGACCGCGTGGCCGGCCCGCTGCGACGCCGCGAACGCGTCCTCGAACGCGGCCACCCGCGGTCCCTGGGCCACCCAGCCGGAGGCGAGCACCTCGGTGACCGCGGCGACCTCCTCGGCGCCGAGCCACGGGCGCATCACGTGCAGCGTGGTCACGGCGCCACCGCCGGACCCGCCGACGACCGGCCGGCCGACGTGCGCCCCGCCGCGACGTCCGCGCGCCGGGGCCGCCACCAGTCGACGAGCTCGCGCAGCCCCTGCTCCAGCCCGACCTCCGCGACGAACCCGAGGTCGCGCCGCGCCGCCGCGGTGTCCGCCAGCCGCCGCGGCACCCCGTTGACCGC
The DNA here is from genome assembly GCF_058792015.1 of Cellulomonas sp. EB106-03-03-XG116. Lineage (NCBI taxonomy): Bacteria > Bacillati > Actinomycetota > Actinomycetes > Micrococcales > Cellulomonadaceae > Cellulomonas > Cellulomonas sp. EB106-03-03-XG116. The sequence continues at coordinate 10,962 of NZ_JBYTEP010000065.1, read as the reverse complement.
CCGCTCGGGACCGTGCTCCACCGCGAGGTCGCTGCCCATGACCCGCAGCAGCGCCTCGGCGAGCTCGAGCAGCGACGTCTCGGTGCCGCTCGCCACGTTGTACGCGCCTTCGACCACACCGGACGTCGCCGCGAGCACGTTCGCCCGCGCGACGTCGCGCACGTGCACGAAGTCCATGGTCTGCCGCCCGTCGCCGAACACCAGCGGCGGCAGCCCGTCCGCGATCCGCTCCATCCAGCGCACCAGCACCTCGGTGTACCGCCCGTGCACGTCCATCCGGGGCCCGTACACGTTGAAGTACCGGAGCATCACGGTGTCCAGGCCGTGGGTCGACCGGAACGCCCGGGCCATCCCCTCGGTGAACGACTTGGCGGCGCCGTAGAAGGTGTCGTTGTTGTGGTGGTGGTGCCGCTCGCCGGTGGGGAACTCCTCCGCCGCGCCGTACACCGACGCGCTCGACGCCGCGACCACCTTCCCGACGCCGTGCCCGGCGGCGGCCTCCAGCACGGTGAACGTGCCGTCGACCAGCACCTCGAGCGCCAGCCGCGGCTCCTCGGCGCACTGCGTGATCCGCAGGGCGGCCTGGTGGAAGACCACGTCCGCCCCGCGCACGACGTCGTGCACCACGTCCCGGTCGCGCAGGTCGCCCACCACCAGGTCGACCCGGCCCGGTTCCAGGGCGCCGGCCAGGTTCTCCCGGCGGCCCCGCGACAGGTCGTCCAGCACCACGACCCGGCCCGCACCGGCGGCCAGCAGCTGGTCCACCAGGGTCGACCCGACCGTGCCCGCCCCGCCCGTCACCACGACGCGGGCGCCCGCCAGCGCGGTCACCGCCGGCGGCCCTTCGGCCCGGCGCCGACGAGCTCGCCGCGCGCGACCGGGACGAGCCGGCCGCCGTCGGACAGGCTGAGCGAGGCGGACTCCAGCACGTCGAGCACCCGCAGCCCGGCGTGCCCGTCGGTGAGCGGCGCGCGGCGCCCGCGCACGGCCGCGGCGAGCTCCTCGACCACGGCGGCCAGGGCCTCGCGCTCCGGGAGCGCCGGCGACCAGGCGTCGCCGAGCCGGTAGGACACCCGCGCGGTCGCCCGGTCGGGCAGGCTCTCCCCCGGGTCGACCCCCCGGTCGTAGACGGTGAGCCGCTGCTGGGGCGCCAGGTCGTCCCAGACCAGCGTGCGCCGGCTGCCCCCGACGACCATCTGCCGGATCTTGGTCGGGCTCAGCCAGTTGACGTGCAGGTGCGCCAGGGCCCCGCCGGCGAGCGGCAGGGTGAGGTAGCCGACGCACGAGCGGCCGACGCCGAGCGGGTCGCCGCCCTGCGCCGCGACGCCGGTCGGCACCAGCCCGCCCGGGACGACGAAGTCCAGGACCGACAGGTCGTGCGGGGCGAGGTCCCAGAACACGTCGACGTCCGGCTGCACCAGCCCGAGGTTGATCCGCACCGAGTCCACGAAGTGCAGGTCGCCGAGCGAGCCGTCGGCGACCAGGTCCCGGATCGCCCGGACGACCGGGGTGTAGCAGAACGTGTGGTCCACCATGAGCACCCGGCCGACCTCGGCGGCGCGCGCGACCATCCGCCGCGCCTCCGCGCCGTTCGCCGCGATCGGCTTCTCGACCAGCACGTGCTTCCCGGCGTCGAGCGCGGCGAGCACGATCCCGGCGTGCGTGGCCGCGGGCGTGGCCACGGCGACCGCGTCCAGGTCGGCCCGGCCGAGCACCTCGGCCGCGTCGGTGACGACCTCGACGGTGCTGCGCCCGCCGACCACCCGGCGCGCGCGCTCCTCGTCCCGGTCGCACACGGCGACCAGGTCCCAGTCCGCCGACGCACGGAAGTTCCGGGCCAGGTGAGGGCCCCAGTACCCCGCGCCGATCACCGCGACCCGTAGCGGATCTGCCATGGCGGCTCGCCTCCTCATGACGTAGCCGTAGTCTGGCGAGCCCGATTCGGACATGTCACGCATAACGGACATTTCTCACCCGCTGTCACGGCTCCGCGGCGCGCGGGCCGTGCGTATGGTCCGGAGGGTCGCCCCGTCCGGCCCGGGCGGGCGGCGCCGGGAGGCCGCGTGGACGCCAGCCAGGACCCCGAGGTCATCGCCGCGCCCGTGGTCGCCCCCGGCGCCGACGTCGACCCCCGCGCGTCGGTCGGCCCGGGCACCCGGGTGTGGCACCTCGCCCAGCTCCGCGAGGACGCCGTCGTCGGCGCGGACTGCGTCGTCGGCCGCGGCGCGTACCTCGGGCCGGGCGTCCGGGTCGGCGACCGGTGCAAGATCCAGAACCACGCCCTCGTGTACGAGCCCGCCGTGCTGGAGGACGGCGCGTTCGTCGGGCCCGCGGCGGTGCTCACCAACGACCTGCACCCGCGGGCGGTCAACCCCGACGGGACGCCCAAGGCGGCCGCGGACTGGGAGGCCGTCGGGGTCACCGTGCGCGCGGGGGCCTCGGTCGGGGCGCGGGCGGTGTGCGTGGCGCCGGTCGTGGTCGGGCGGTGGGCCCTGGTCGCGGCGGGCGCGGTCGTGACGCGGGACGTGCCGGACCACGCGCTGGTCGCCGGCGTGCCCGCGCGCCGGGTCGGCTGGGTCGGGCGCACCGGCGAGCGGCTCGTCCCCGACGGCCCGGGCCGCTGGCACTGCCCCGTGACCGGTGAGGCGTTCGTCGAGGGACCGGGCGGTCTGCGCCCGACCGCGGCGGCGGACGACGCCGGACCCACGCACACGGCGGTGCCGCGCCGCGGCCGCCCCCACCCGCCCGAGCGCCCCCGGGGAGCGACCGCCGTGCCCGACGACCTCGCCGCCCGCGTCCGCGCCCTGCTCGCCGGCACCGCCGGGGCCGGCGAGCCGGCAGGGCCCCGCGACCCGGGAGAGCCGGCCGACCCCGACGAGGTGTCGGACCGGCCGATGTTCGGCGGCGTGTCGTTCTTCCTCGGCGACGCGATGATCGCGAGCGCGCGCGGCAGCGGCGACCTGCTCGTCCGGGTCGCGTCGGAGCGCCACGACGAGCTCGCCGCACGCCCGGGCGCCGCACCCTCCCGGATGGGCGGGCGGACGATGGGCCGGGGATGGCTGACGATCGACGCGGCGGCGGTCGCGACCGACGAGGCGCTGGCCGACTGGTTGGCCCTGGCGCGCGACGGGGCGCCGGAGCGGCACCGGCCCGCCCGCTGAGCCGGCGCGCGGGGGCAGCCGGCGCGCGGGGGCAGGCCGGTCGCGGGGTCAGGCCGGTCGCGGGGTCAGGCCGGCGGGCGCTCGCCGGTGAGGTGCACCGCCAGCACGGCCACGTCGTCGTCCTGGTCGGCGTTGTCGAACCGGCGCAGCAGCACGTCGCACAGGTCGTCCGGCTCCAGGGTCCCGACCTCCGCCGCCACCGCGGCCATCGCGTCCAGCGCGTCGCGCAGGTGGCCGGACCGGCGCTCGAGCAGCCCGTCCGTCACCAGGACCAGGGTGCACGGCCCGTCCGTCGCCACCCGGGCCACCGCGCGCTCCCCCGGCGTGGGCACGCCGAGCAGCGGCGACGTCGCGTGCAGGTAGCGCGCGCCCGACGCGGTGACGAGCAGCGGCGGCAGGTGGCCGGCGTTGGCGACCTCGATCGTCCCGTCCCGCAGGTCCAGCACCGCGACGCACACCGTGACGAGCTCGGGGTGGGTGCGGCGCAGCAGCGTGTTCAGCAGGTCGAGCGCCCGGGCGGGCGGGTGGCCCTCCAGGAGGTAGGCGGCGAGCGAGAACCGCAGCTGCGCCATCACCGTCGCCGCGCGCAGCGAGTGCCCCTGCACGTCCCCGATCACCACGGCGACCCGGCCGTCGGGCAGGTCCACCGCGTCGTAGAAGTCGCCGCCGACGCTGAGCTGCGCGTCCGACGCGCTGTACCGCGCGGCCATCCGCACCCCCGCCGGGGCCGGCAGCGTGTGCGGCAGCATCGAGCGCTGCAGCGTCAGCGCGACCAGGTGCTCCTGGGCGTAGGACCGCAGGGTGGCCAGCGCGCCGGTCAGCGCGGCGCGCAGCTGCAGCACGAGGTCGCGCTCCTCCTCGCCGAACGGCTCCGGGGTCGCGACCGCGAAGCCGCCGATCAGCCGCCCGGCCGCGTCGGTGAGCGGCGACACGTGCCACGCGGTCACGTCGACCCCGGCGCGGTCGAGCATCTCGCGCCACACGCCGGGGGTGTCCGCGGCGGGCAGGTCGTGCGGGTCGACGGTGGGCGGCTCGGCGGCGGGGGCCAGCAGGCGGCCGCGGACCACCGGCCGGCCCGGGCCGGCGCACACGACCCGGGTCGCCATGCCGTCGGCGGCCGTCGCGACCACCACCACCGGCGCGTCGAACACCGTCGCCGCGCCGTGGGCCGCGTGCGCCACCAGGTCGTCGAGCGACCCCGCCGACGCGAGGGGGACGACGGCCGCCGCCAGGTCCGCGAGCCGGCGGGCGTGCTCGGTGATGCCGCGCCGGGCGGCGTGCGACCGGCAGAGCGCCGCGACGGTGACCAGGAACTCGTCGCGGTCGAGCGGCTCGACGAGGTACGCGTCCGCGCCGCGCTGGAGGCCCGAGGTGCGGGACCGCGCGTCGATCGACGTCGCGGAGACGTGCACGACCGGGACCGCGGTCGACTCGTCCGCCTTGATCCGCTCGCACACGTCGAACCCCGACATGTCCGGGAGGTTCACGTCGAGGACGACCGCGTCGTGGCCCGCGGCCAGCTCCAGGGCGTCCCGGCCGGTCCCCGCCTCGGTCACGGCGTAGCCGGCGCGACGCAGCCAGCTCGCCATCACGTACCGGTGCGCCTCGGTGTCGTCGACGACCAGCACGCGCCGCTGGTCCTCGGCTGCGGCGGTCACGGGGTCACCCCGCGCGCCGCCCGCAGCGCCCGCGCCAGGCCCGCCGCGTCCAGCTCCGCCTTGTCGAGGAACGGCGCGTCCGCGACGGGCGGCTCCGCGCTCGACATCAGCACGACCGGCAGCCCGGCGGTCCGCGGGTCGGAGCGGATGGCCGCCAGCGTCGCGGGCCCGTCCGTGCCGGGCATCCGCACGTCGAGCAGGACGACGTCCGGCAGCGCGCTCGCGGCCGCGAGGGTCGCCAGCGCCTCGGCCCCGTCCCGCGCCTCCAGGACCTCGGCCGCCGCGTCGGCGAGCAGGCCGCGCAGGACGACCCGGCTGGGCTCCTCGTCGTCCACGACCAGCACCCGGCCGAGCGTCGGCACGTCGGTCCGCCCCAGCGTGAGCGTGAAGGTGCTGCCGCGGCCGACCTCGCTCGCGACCTCCAGCGACCCGCCGAGCGCCTCGGCCACCCGGCGCGCGTACGGCAGGCCGAGCCCGGTCCCCTTCACCGACGGCTGCAGCCGGTTCGGCACCTGGAAGAACTCCTCGAACACCTCGCCCAGGTGCTCGGCCGCGATGCCCAGGCCGGTGTCCTCCACCGCGACGACCACGGCGCGCCCGTCGGCCGCCCGGCCCGCCCGCACCGTCACCGCACCGTGCTCGGTGAACTTCGCCGCGTTCGTGAGCAGGTTCCGCAGCACCCGCTCCAGCAGCTCCGGGTCGGTGTGCAGCACGAGGTCGTCCGCGACCTCGACCCGCAGGTCCACGCCCGGGCGGAGCAGGGGCCGCACGGTCCCGGCGAGCTCCGCGAGCACCGCCGGCAGGTCGACGCGCACCCGGTGCACGTGCTGGCGCCCCGACTCGGCGCGGGCCAGGTCGAGCAGCTCGTTCACCATGCCCAGCAGCGCCCGCGCGCTGGCGTCGAGGTAGCTCACCTGCACGCGCTGGTCGGCGTCCAGGTCGCCGTCCGCGAGCAGCGAGGACAGGCCGAGGATCGAGTTCACCGGCGCGCGCAGCTCGTGGCTCACGCTGCGCAGGAACCGGGTCTTCGCGTCGTTCGCGGCGGCGAGCTGCCGCCCGCGCTCGTCGAGCTCCGCGTACAGGGCGACGACGCCGCTGTTCGTCTCCTCGAGCTCGTCGGAGAGCTGGGTGTACATCGCCAGGACGCCGCGGTGGGTGTCCTCCAGCTCCGCGTTGGTCCGCACCAGCTCGGCCTCCCGGGCCGCCAGCGCGTCGAGCGCCCGGACCAGCTCGGCGTTCTGCACCCGGAGCTCCCCCAGGGCGTCCGCCGACCGCGGCCGGGACAGCGCCGCGCGGACGCGGTCGACCCCGCCGCCGAGCAGCGCGCCGTCGGCGAGCACCTTGTGCAGCACCACGACCCGTCCGCCCGGAGCGTCGACGACCTCGACCCCGTCGAGCAGCCGCTCCGCCGCCGCGACCCCGGTGAGCTCGCCGTGCGGCACCCCGGCGCCGAGCGCGCCGTGCACGTGCACCACCAGCCCGGCGTGCGGCGGCTCGGTCACGTGCAGCACCGCGCGGCCGCGGCCGCGGGAGACCACCTCGCGGCCCACCTCGGACAGCGCCGTGGCCAGGCGGACCTGGTCCTGCCGGTCGAGGCCCAGCGCCTCGCCCGCCTCCCGGCCGACCTGGCGCAGCACGACGACGTCGCCCTCGCCCACGATCTCCACGGTGACGAGCTCGCGCAGCGGCCCCGCCTCGCCGGGCGCCGGCAGCGCGCGCCGCGGGCTCACGCCGGCGCCCCGGCCCGCGCCACCACGACGCTCGCGTCGTCGCGCCGCACGCCGAAGTCGCGGAGCAGCACCGCCGCGGTCACCAGCGGGGACCGGCCGAGCAGCCCCGGGTACGGCTCGAAGGACTGCCGCTCGGTCACGCCGTCGCTGTGCAGGACCACGACGGCGCCGCGCGGCAGCGGGTAGGTCGTCTCCCGGATCGTGCGCGCCTGGGCGCCGACGATGCCCGGGTGGCTGATCATCGCCCGCCGGGTCGCGCCGTCGTCCACGACGCCCGCGATGTTCCCGACGCCCGCGTACCGCACCTGGTCCCCGGCGAGCCGGGCCACCGCCGCGGCGGCGCCGCGGGTCCCGGCCAGCGCCCGGTGCACCGCGCGCAGCAGGTCGGCGGGCCCGGCCGGCGGCGCCGCGCGGAACGCCCGCACCGCCTCCGCGCTCGCGACCGCGGCCAGCGGCCCGTGCCCGAGCCCGTCCGCCAGCAGCAGGGTGCGCACGCCGTCGTCCTCGCGGACCGCGTACGCGTCGCCGCAGACCTCCTGCCCCGTCATGGGGCGGGTGAGCCCGACCGCGGAGGGCGCGGGCACCGGCGCGCCGGCCTCGGTCGCGAACGCGGCCGTGAGCACCGTCCCCGCCCCGGGCCGGGTCCACACGTCCCAGGCCGACGCCATCCGCACGACCGCGCCGAGCCCGATGCCCAGGGTGCCGGCGGAGGACGTCCCGTCGACCACGGCCGCCTCGACGTCGCCGATCCCGGGCCCGGAGTCCACCGTGACGACCTCGACGACCGGCCCCGCCGCCGCGTGCCGCAGGCGCAGCAGCACCGCGCCCGAGCCCGCGTGCTTCACCACGTTCGCCGTCAGCTCGGTGACCGCGAGGCCGATCTCGCCGACCCGGTCCGCGCCCATGCCCACGCGCTCCGCGAGGGCGGCCGCCGCGCGGCGGGCGGCGCCGGCCGAGCTCACGTGGTCGGCGGTGAGCCAGGCGACGTCCTCGACGGTGGCGTCCGCGGTCACCGCGACCACGAGGCGATGGTGACCCGCGTGCCCTGCCCGGGCGCCGTGTCGATGCTGAACTGCTCCACGAGCCGGCGGGCGCCGGACAGCCCCAGCCCGAGGCCGCTGCCGCTGGTCCAGCCGTCGGTCATCGCCTGGTCCAGGTCGGGGATGCCGGGGCCGTCGTCGCGGAACTCGACGCGGACGCCCGTGCGCCGCCCGTCCGCGAGCTCCGCCAGCACCGCCTCGCCCCCGCCCCCGTAGATCAGGGTGTTGCGGGCCAGCTCGCTCGCGGCGGTGACCAGCTTGGTCTGGTCCACGAGCGACAGCCGCGCCGCCTGGGCCAGCGCGCGCACCGCCTGCCGCACCCGGACCACGTCGCCGTCCGTGGTGATCGCCAGCCGCTGCGCCGCGTCCGGCTCCACGGCCGTCACGCGCGGTCCGCGTCGAGCCCGAGCAGCAGGGCCTCCGGCGAGGTCGCGTCGGCGGGGCGCAGCATCCGCAGCCCCTTCTCGACGTCGAGGGCGGTCTGCACGCCGTCGAGCTGCAGGCCGAGCTCGACCATCGTGATCGCCACCGCGGGCCGCATGCCGACCACGACGGTCGTCGCGTCGAGCACCCGCGAGATGCCGGCGATCGACGACAGCATCCGGCCGATGAACGAGTCGACGATCTCCAGCCCGGAGATGTCGATGAGCACGCCGCGCGCGCCGGTCCGGGTGATCCGCTCCGCCAGGTCCTCCTGCAGCTGCAGCGCGGTCTGGTCCTGCAGGTCGACCTGGATGGAGACCAGCAGCGTCGACCCGAGCTTGAGGATGGGGACGGCGTCCATCAGGCGGTCACCGCCCTGGCGGCGCCGTTCGCGCGCAGGGCCGCGACCAGCGCGTCGGCGAGCGTCGCCTTCGTGCTGATGTCCCCGAACTCGATGCCGAGCGCCACGATCGTCTGCGCGATCTGCGGGCGGATGCCGGAGATCGTGCACTCCGCGCCCATCAGGCGGGCCGCGACCACGGTCTTCAGCAGGTGCTGCGCGACCTGCGTGTCGACGGCCGGGACGCCGGTGATGTCGATGATCGCGTGCTCGGAGCCGGTGTCCACGAGCGTCTGGAGCAGCTTCTCCATCACGACCTGGGTGCGCGCGGAGTCGAGGGTGCCGACGAGCGGCACGGCGACGACGCCCTCCCAGAGCTTGACGACGGGGGTGGACAGCTCGAGGAGCTGCTCGGCCTGCTCGGCGATGATGGCCTCCCGGGCCGCGGCGAACGACTCGAACGTGAACAGCCCGAGGTCGTCGACCAGGCGGACCAGGGCCATGAGGTCGGCGAGCGCGGTGCCCGCCTCGTCGGCCGCGAGGGCGTACAGCCCCTCCTTGAGCGCGAGCACGCCCACGGCGGTCTCGCGCGGCGTGAACCCGAGGCGGGCGCGGGTCGACGACAGGTCGGCGAGCAGGCCCCGCAGGCCGTCGAACGCCGGGTCGGTCAGCCGCAGGCCGCCCTGGTGGAGGCCGCCGACGAGCGCGTCGAGGATCTCGTCCTGCTCGCGCCCGGCCTCGGACCGGGTGGTCCGGCCGCGGAGCTCGGTGATGACCGCCTCGAGCCAGGTGGCGGAGATGTCGGCGCGCCGGCTCTCCAGGATCTCGGCGAGGCGGGCGGCGTCGGCTCCGGGCATCGGGTCAGGTCTCCGTTCGGGGGGCGGCTGGCCTGCCGGGGGGCGGGCGCGGGCGCGATGCTACAGCGCAGGTCACCGCGACGCGCGGCGGACGGCGGCCGGTAGCGTGCCCGCGTGAGCACCGGCACCGACGACCTGGTCCGCGGCGACCGCATCGACGCGGAGCTCGTGCGCGCCCTGCTCGTCGAGCAGCACCCGCAGTGGGCCGACCTGCCCCTGCGTCCCGTCGACCACGGCGGCAACGACCACCGGATGTTCCGGCTCGGCGACGACCTCGCCGTCCGGCTGCCGAGCGCGCCCGGCTACGTCCCGCAGGTGGCCAAGGAGCAGGCCTGGCTCCCCCGGCTCGCGCCGCACCTCCCCCTGCGCGTCCCGGAGGTGCGCGCCGTCGGCGAGCCGTCCGGGCGGTTCCCCGCGCCGTGGTCGGTGTACGGCTGGCTGCCGGGCACCCCGCTCGCGCGGACCGGGGTCGACGACCCGGTCCGGCTCGCGGCCGACCTGGCGGGCTTCCTCGTGGCCCTGCGCGGCTGCGACACGACCGGCGGCCCCGCGCCGGGCCTGCACAGCGCCTTCCGCGGCGGGCCGCTGGAGCACTGGGACGACGAGGTCGGCGCCATCCTGAACCGGGTGCACGGGCGGGAGCGGGACGTCGCCGCGGGCCTGTGGCGGGACGCCCTGGCGGCCCCGTTCACCGGCGAGCCGACCTGGCTGCACGGCGACGTCTCGGTCAACAACCTGCTGGTCCGCGACGGCGCGCTGTCGGCGGTGCTCGACTTCGGCTGCGCCGCGGTCGGCGACACCGCCTGCGACACGACCCCGGTGTGGACCTGGCTGTCCGGCGCCGCCCGGGAGGCGTTCCGGTCCGGGCTCGGCGTCGACGACGCGACCTGGGCCCGCGGCCGCGGGTGGGCGGTGTGGAAGGCGCTGATCCTCGTCACGAACGAGCCGCCGGAGCAGCGCCGGCTGGCGCGGCACGTGCTGGACCAGCTCGTCGCGGGGGACTGAGGGGCCCGGGCCGCTCAGCCCCAGAGCGCCGACAGCGCGGCCGCCGACGCCCGGCCCTGGGCGTGGCCGGCCCGCGCCGCCACCGGGCGGAGCCCCGGGTCCATCGCCCGCTCCCCGAACAGGTCCGGGTCCTCCGGCACGACGACCTCGACCCGGCTGCCGCCCGCACGCAGGTCCGCCACCTGCGCCGCGAGGTCCAGCCGCCACCCCGGCGGCGTCAGCGACGCCCCGCCCAGCGGCGCGAGCACGAGCACCCGCCCGCAGCCGGCGGCCAGGTCCGCGTTCTCGCCCCGCCGGTGCGCGCCGTCGACGAACCACCGGTCGCCCACCGGGTACGCGGGCCCGCCGGCGCAGCTCGCCGCGACCGCGTCCACCAGGTCGGCCCCGCTCGTCCGGTCGAACACGACCGGCTCCCCGGTGACCGCGTCCACCGCCGTCAGCAGCACCCGCCCGTCCGGCCACCCCGGGCCCGGCAACCGCGCGGCGACGGTCGCGCGCCAGCGCGCGGCGGCGTCCGGCCCGGCCGCGGCGGCGCGCTCGAGGGCGTCCGCGCAGGTCCGGCGGCGCAGGTCGGCGGGGTCCGCGGCGGAGGCGATCAGGGCACGGCGGCGCGCGAGGTGCTCGGCCACGCCGCCCCCGCGGGGGCGGGGCGCACCGTCGGGCCGTGGCGCTCCGTCGGGCCCGGGCGCACCGTCGGGCCCGGGCGCACCGTCGGGCCTCGGGGCACCGGCTGTCTCTTCTACACCTC
>NZ_JBYTEP010000064.1:0-18458 GCF_058792015.1 Cellulomonas sp. EB106-03-03-XG116 | reverse complement strand
TCCACGGCCTTCGTCGGCAGCGTCAGATGTGGATAAGATACAGCGCGTGCTGCGTGCCGCGGCAGGGCCGTCCGCCGTCGGTCAGGCCGCGGTGGCCTGGTCCACGTCGAGGACCAGCAGCAGCCGGCCGTCGAGCTTGTGCGCCCCGAGGATCAGCGGGCGCAGCGCGGCGTCGAGCGTCTCCGGCGGGGCCTCGAACGTCTCGGGGCCGACCTCCATGACGTCGCCGATCTCGTCGACCAGCAGGCTGACGGGCTCCCCCGCCACCTGCACGACGACCATCATCGGCTCGGCGTCCTCGCCCAGCGGCTCGAGGCCGAGGCGGGGCCGCAGGTCGACCGTGAGGACGACCTGCCCGCGGAGGTTGACCAGGCCGGCGACCGCCGGCGGGGACAGCGGCACGCGGGTGCGGACGTGCGAGCGCAGCGCCTCCTGGACCCGGGTGACGTCGACCCCGTACAGGCTCCCGCCGAGGCTGAACGTGACGTACTGGCTCATCGGGTGGCTCCCACCAGCTCGGACCCGCCGACCTGCGTCGGGAGGTCGTCGTACGTGGAGCGGTGCTCGGGCCGCTCGTCGTAGAAGGCCGCGTCCGCGGCGAGGATCGCGCGGCGCACGTCCAGCAGCTCCGTGACCTTGTCGCCGAGCACCGTGGAGCCGACCAGGCCGGCGTCCTCGATGTCGGAGTGCCGGGCCGAGTCGTCGTCGACGATGTCGACGATCTCCTTGACCACCAGGCCGACGCTGCGGCCCGCGCGGCTGTAGACGACCAGCAGCAGCTCGGACGACTCCTCGGACCCGTAGGCGCCGAGGATCCGGTCGAGGCGCGCCAGCGGCAGGATCGTCCCGCGGTACTGGACGACCTCCCGGCCGCCGACGTACTCGACCTGGTCGGCCTGCACGTGCTCCAGGCGGGCGACCGACGCGAGCGGCATGGCGACCTGGCGGCCGCCGCCGATCCCGACGACCAGGACCTGCTGGGTGTCGCGGACCGCGTTCGCCGCGGCGTTGTCGTGCGCGTCCCGCGCGGCGACGTCGAGCTCGCCGGCCAGGGCGCGGCGGGCGATGGCCTGCACGTCCAGGATCAGCGCGACGTGGCCGTCGCCCAGGACCGTGGCCCCGGAGTACGCCCCGATCGACTTCAGGCGGGCGGACAGCGGCTTGACCACGATCTCCTCGGTGTTCAGCACGCGGTCGACCAGCAGGCCGAACCGCTGCTGGTCCGACTGGACCACGGCGATGACCGCGTTCTCCGGGCGCTCGCCGCCGACCTCGAGGACCTCCGAGAGCGGCACGAGCGGCAGCAGCTCCCCGCGCAGCCGGTACACGGCCGCCTCGTGGATGTGCTCGATGCCGGACTCCGAGCGCTGCGAGTCGAGCGCCACGAGCTCCAGCAGGTTCACCTGCGGGATCGCGTACAGGTCGCCGCTGCACTCCACCGTGAGCGCCGGCATGATCGCCAGCGTCAGCGGGATGCGCAGCCGCCACGTCGTGCCGCGGCCCACGACCGAGTCGACCTCGACCGCGCCGCCGATCGCCTCGATCTTGGTGCGGACGACGTCCATGCCGACGCCGCGGCCGGACACGTTCGAGACGACCTCGGCCGTCGAGAAGCCCGGCAGGAACAGCAGCTGGAGCAGGTCGGCCTGGCCCATCGACGCGACCTGGTCGGCCGTGCGCAGGCCCTTCTGGACCGCCTTCGCGCCGATCTTCTCCGGGTCGATGCCCCGGCCGTCGTCGGCGACCTCCACGACCACCTGGCCGGACGCGTGGTACGCGCGCAGCCCCAGGACGCCCTTCGGCGCCTTGCCGGCGGCGACGCGGTCCGCGGAGGCCTCGATGCCGTGGTCGACCGCGTTGCGCACCAGGTGCGTCAGCGGGTCCTTCACGGCCTCCAGCAGGCTGCGGTCGAGCTCGGTGTCACCACCCGACAGCTCGAGCTGCACCTCGCGGTGGCACGCGGCCGCGACGTCGCGCACCATGCGCGGCATCTTCGACCACAGGTGCTCGATGGGCTGCATGCGGGTCTTCATGACCCCCTCCTGCAGCTCCCCGGCGATGAGGTTGAGGCGCTGCGCGGAGCGGGCGAGGTCGACGTCGTCGGTGCCGCCCGCCAGCCGGCTGATCTGGTTGCGGGCCAGGACCAGCTCGCCGACCTGGCGCATGAGGGCGTCGAGCAGGTCGACGTCCACGCGGATCGACGCGTCGGCGGCGCCGCCGCGGAGCGAGCCGAGCTCCTCGGTGGGGGCCGCGGGGGCGGCAGCCGGCGCGGGGGCCGGGGTCGGCGCGGGGGCCGGCGGGGTCGCGGGGGCGACCGGCGCGGCGACCGGCGCCGGGGCCACGGCCTCGACGGCGGGGGCCGGCGCGGGCGCCGGGACCACGGCCGGTGCCGCGGGCGCGGCGGCCACGGGGGCGGCCGGCACGGGCTCGGGCTCGGCGACGGGCTCCGGCACGGCGGGCGCAGCGGCGACCTCGGCGGCGGGCGCGACGGCCTCGGCCGCCGGCTCGGCACCGGGCTCGATCGCCTGGATCGCCTCGATCGCGGCGATGACCGCGTCGATCTCGACCCCGCCCTCGCCGCCCTCGACCTCGATCGCGCGCAGGATCTCGCGGATCGTGTCCACCAGCCGCAGCAGCACGTCGGTGGTCGCCTGGTCCATCGACCGGCGGCCGTCGCGCAGCTCGACCAGCAGGTTCTCCCCCGCGTGGGCCACGCGCTCCAGGCGCGAGAACGCGAGGAACCCACTGGTCCCCTTGATCGTGTGGATCGTCCGGAACACGCTCGCGATGAGCGAGCGCGACCCCGGTTCGCTCTCCAGGGCCACCAGGTCCTGGTCGAGCTGGTCGAGGTTCTCGTGGCTCTCCACGAGGAACTCGCGGACGATCTCGTCCATGTCCTCCACTGCTGCCTCCTACCGGGTGCGGACCCGTCTGAGGTGAGGATCGGCGGTTCCGGGGGCGGCGTGAGGCTTTCTGCGGGCGACGGGGCGCTGGCGCCGGGTGAAGGCGAGGGCGTCACCCGGACGGGTGGCGCAGCAGGCGGCCACCACGCGCGCCGTCACGCGCCGAGGTCCGCGCGCGCCGTCACGCGCCGAGATCGCACTTCCTGCGGGGTTCGCCCCGGTCGAACCCCGCGACGAGTGCAATCTCGGCGAGGGGACCGCTGGGAGCGAGGGAGCGAGGGAGCGAGCGGGCGAGCGAGCAGGCGCGGGCGAACGGCAGGCGCGGGCGAGCGAGCAGGCGCGGGCGGGCGCGAGCGTCAGCGGCCGGGGCGGTCCTCGTCCGAGGGCGTCGGCTCCGGCGCGGCGGCCGGGGCGGGCTGGCCCGCGACGAGGCCGCGCAGGGACTCGACGGCGTCGTCGCCGGCGTCGGTCGCCGCGTCGCTGGCGGCGAGGTTGGCCGCGGTGACGGCCTCGAGCACCTCGGCGCGGTGCACGGCGACGGAGCGCGGGGCGTCGATGCCGAGGCGGACGCCGTCGCTGCGCACCTCGATCACGGTCACGACGATGTCGTCCCCGATCACGAGGCGCTCGCCGACCCGTCTGCTCAGCACCAGCATGGCGCCGACCCTACCTTCCGTGCGCAAGCGACCGGTGCACCGCCCACCCGAGCGGCCCCTCCGCCCGGGTGGATCCACCCGACGGTCCCGGCAGTGGAAGGTTCTGCCGGACACGCCGTCGGCGTGTCGGGCAGAACCTTCCACTCTCGGACGGGACGGAACCGGACGGAACCGGGTCCGACGGGGTCAGCCCCAGACGGTGCCCTCGGGGAGGTGCTCGCCCAGGGCCGCGGCCCAGGCCACGCGCGACGCCGGCACGCCGTCGATCCACGCGACCGGGACGCCGAGGCCCAGGACGGTGCCGGGCTCACTGGTGTCGAACAGCCCGCCGACGGCGAGCGCGTCGAGCGGCCGGCGCGCACCGACGCCCGCGATCCACCGGGCGCAGTCCCGGGTCTTGCTGCGCGCGTCGACGACGCCCCAGGCCTGGTCGGGCGCGAGGGCCGCCAGCAGCTCGGCGGCGGCGTCCTCACGGGCGCGGCCCGGGCGGACGCCCAGCGCGACGACGGTGGCGCCGTCGGTGCCGGTCGGCTCGGCGCGCCACCGGGCCGCGGCGGCCGCTGTCGTCAGCCGGCGCCCGGCGCTGCCGCCCGTGCCGGCACCGGCGCCCGCCTCCGCGTCGCCCGCGAGCACCACCGGGCCCGAGCCCGACCGGAGCGCGAGCAGCTCGGCGACCCGCGCCGCGTCCTCCGGCGGACCGGCCACGACCAGCACCGTCCCCGGGTCCCGCGGGACGGGCGGCGCGGCGGGCACGGCGGCCAGCAGCCGGGCGAGCTCGACCGGGCCGTCGCCGACCGCGGCCAGCAGCGCCGCGGGCACGCCGAGCTCGGCGAGCGCGTCGCGCGGCACCCCGCCCGCCGCGACCCGCGCGTCGGCGGGGACCCGCTCCACGGCGGGGGCCGGCGCGGGCGCGGGCAGCACCGGCGGGGCGGCGGGCTCGAACGCCCGCCCCCCGGCGTCGACCGGCCCGGCCGGGACGGGCGCGGCCGGGGCCGGCACCTCCAGCTGGTGGTCCGGCGCCACGGCCCCGGTCATCGCGCGCATCTGCTCCAGCACGGAGGCGAACGCCTCCTCGCCCGTCGACACCCGCGGCGGCGCCTCGGGCACCGCGCCCGCGCGCGCCGGTGCGAGCACGTCCGAGCCGGGCGGCCCGTAGCCGTCCGGCCCGGCGTCCGCGGCGTCGGCGGCCGCGAGCAGCGCGTCGATCCCGCCGGCCCCCGCACCGGCCCCGGCGCCGGCCGCCGGCATCCGGCGTCGCAGCAGCCCGGTCGTCGGCGCGGCCGGGGCGTCCGGCACGTCGATGGTCAGCTCGTACCGCTCGCGCGCGAAGAAGCCCGCGAGCCCGCCGGTGCGCACCCGCTCGGCGCGCACGATCCGCGCGGTCGGCCCGAACTCGGCGCGCACGTGCACCATGAGCTCGGCCAGGTCGGCGCCCTCAAGCAGCAATCGCGTGGGCACCGCTCACCACCCCGACGGTCTCGATCCGGACGCCGCCGCCGGTGACCTCGGCGTACGACAGCACCGGCAGCCGGTCGAGCGCGAGGATGACGACCTTACGCAGGGCGGGCCGCAGCGCGGGGGCGCACACCAGCACGACGGACCGGCCGGTGGCCTCGGCGTCGGCGACCTGCGCGCGCAGCCGCTCCAGCATCGCCTCCAGGCGGGTCGGGTCGGTGACGATCTGGGTGCCCGACTCCGACGGCCGCAGGGCCTCGACCAGCGACTGCTCGAAGACGGGGTCGAGGGTGAGTACCCGCAGCGCGCCGTCCTGCACGTACTGGGCCGACAGCGCGGGACCGAGCGCGCCGCGCGCGGCCTCGACCAGGCCCTCGGGGTCCGTGCTGACCTTGGCGCGCAGGGTCAGGGCCTCGTAGATGCGGCCCAGGTCGCGGATCGGCACCTCCTCGGCCAGCAGCCCCTGCAGCACGCGCTGCACCTCGCCGAGCGTGAGCAGCCCGGGCACGAGCTCCTCGACCACGGACGGGTTGACCTGCTTGACGCCCTCGGTGAGGACGCGGACGTCCTCGCGGCCGAGCAGCCGCGGCGCGTTGCGCGTGATGATCGACCCGAGGTGCGTGATGAGCACGGACACCCGGTCGACGACGGTGGCGCCGGCCATCTCGGCGGCGTGCCGGAGCTCGGCGGCGACCCACTTGCCCGGCAGGCCGAACACCGGCTCGACGACGGACTGCCCCGGCAGCGCGGCGAGGTCGTCGCCGAGCGCCAGGATGCGCCCGGGCGGCACCTCGCCGCGGCCGACCTCGACGCCGGCGATCCGCACGACGTAGGTGGACCGGGGCAGGTCGACGGAGTCGCGGGTGCGGACCGGCGGCACGACGATGCCGAGCTCCATGGCGATCTTGCGGCGCAGGCCGCGGACGCGGTGCAGCAGGTCCTGGTCGGGGCCGTTGCCGACCATGTCGACCAGGTCGGGCGCCAGCAGGATCTCCAGGGTGTGCACCCGCATCTGCTCGATGAGCGCCTCGGGGGTGTCGTTGCTGGTCGGCGCCGCGGTGGCGGTGGACGCGGCGGCGAGCTCGGCGGCGGCGGCCTCCTTGGCCTGCGAGGCCTTGATCCGCTGCGCGACGATCAGCAGCCCCGCGCCGACCAGGACGAACGGCAGCTTCGGCATGCCCGGCAGCAGCGCCAGGGCGAGCGCGCCGCAGCCGGCGATCAGCAGCGCGGTGCGGGACTGGGACAGCTGCTTGGACGCCGCGGTGCCCATGTCGCCCTCGGCCGTGGCCCGGGTGACGACGATGCCGGTGGAGACCGAGAGCAGCAGCGCGGGGATCTGGGTGACCAGGCCGTCGCCGATGGTCAGCAGGCTGAACCGCTCGAGCGACTCGGTGACGGACAGGCCCATCTGGACCATGCCGATGACGAACCCGCCGATGAGGTTGATCAGCGTGATGATGATGCCGGCGATGGCGTCGCCCTTGACGAACTTCGAGCCACCGTCCATGGCGCCGTAGAAGTCGGCCTCCGCGGTGACCTCCGCGCGCCGCCTGCGGGCGGTCTCCTCGTCGATCAGGCCGGAGTTCAGGTCGGCGTCGATGGCCATCTGCTTGCCGGGCATCGCGTCGAGGGTGAACCGCGCGCCGACCTCGGCCACGCGGCCGGCGCCGTTGGTGATGACGACGAACTGGATGACGACCAGGATCAGGAAGATCACCAGGCCGATGACCAGCGACCCGCCGACCACGAAGTGCCCAAACGCGTCGATCACGGCGCCGGCGTAGCCGTCGCGCAGCACCAGCCGGGTGGACGCGACGTTGAGGCCGAGCCGGAACAGCGTGAACACCAGGATCAGCGAGGGGAACACGCTGAAGTCCAGCGGCTTCTGCACGTACATGCTGGTGAGCAGGATGACGAGCGACGCCGTGATGTTCACGGCGATCAGCACGTCGAGCATCGCGGCGGGCAGCGGCACCACCAGGAGCAGCACGATGCCCACGACGCCCACCGGGACGGCGAGCTGGGAGATCTGCCGGTTCTTCATCGTCAGGTCCTCGTCAGTGGTTGCGGTACTGCTCTGGTCATCGGCAGGGGCGTCGGGTTCATGCGGCCTTCTCCTGCCGGGCTCGCCGGCGGGCAGCAGCGGCGGTGGTCGGGGCGTCGTCCGGGGCGACCGAGCCGCCCGGCATGGTGTGCCTGCCCATCGCCGCGCCGCGGCGCTTCAGCTGCATCACGAACGCGAGGACGCGGGCGACGGCGGTGAACAGGTAGGCGGGGATCTCCTGGTCCACGGCGCACGCGGCGTGCAGCGACCGGGCCAGCGGGATGTCCTCGACCATCGGGACGCGGTGCTCGGTCGCCTGCTCGCGGATCTTGGCGGCGACGGCGCCCGCGCCCTTGGCGACGAGCCGCGGGGCGCCGGTGCCGGCGACGTACCTCAGCGCGACGGCGACGTGCGTCGGGTTGACGATCACCACGTCCGCGTCGGCGACCGCGGCCATCATCCGGTTGCGGCTCATCGCCATCTGCTTGGACCGGATCTGGCCCTTGACGAGCGGGTCGCCCTCGGTGCGCTTGTTCTCCTCCTTGATCTCCTGCTTCGACATGCGCGTCTGCTTGCGGTTGCGGCGCATCACGACGAGCAGGTCGATCGCGGCGAGCAGCACGCCGGCCCCGACGCCCCAGACGATCAGCTGCTTCACGCCGGCGCCCGCCACACCGAGCATGTGCTCGAGCGGGATGCGGCCGGTGCCCATGAGCTGCGGCACGAGCGCCTGCACGGCGAGGTAGAGGACGAGCCCGACGACGGCCGTCTTGAGCAGGGTCTTGGCGCCCTCCCACCAGGCGTTCGCGCCGAACAGCCGCTTCACCCCGGACACCGGGTTGAACTGCTTCACGTTGGGCTTGAACTTCTTGACGTGCACGCCGCCCTGGGCGACGGCCACGGCGATGATCACGCCCGCGACGACGGCGAGCATGGGGCCCAGGGTCCCGACGACGGACCACAGCCCGTCGCCGAGCAGGTCGACGACCGTGCCGGCGTCGGGCGCCGCGATCGCCTCGCGCACCGCGGCGAGCTGGTCGCGCGCGGCGTCGGAGGCGCGGCTCGCGGTGCTCGGCAGCATGACGGCGGCGGCGGCCAGGCCGACCCACGCGGTGAGGTCCTGGGACCGGGAGAGCTTCCCGTCCCGGTGGACCTCCTTCATCCGCTGGGCTGTGGCCTTCTCGGTCTTCTCCCCGGCGTCCCCTCCCCCGGCCATCAGGCGACCCCGAGGACGGCCTCGACGGCCTTGCGCGCCAGGTCGTCGACGACGCCCGGCAGGGCCAGGTACGCGAAGCCGGCGAACGTCACGGTCATCAAGATCTTCAGCGGGAAGCCCATGGCGAACGCGTTGAGCGCCGGGGACACCCGGGTGAGCAGGCCGAGGCCCACGTCGGTGAGGAACAGCACGACCAGCAGCGGGCCGCCGATCTGCAGCGCCGCGAGGAACATGTCGGACAGCCCGGTGGTGACCGCCTGGCCCATCGCCGCGAGGTCCAGCCCGGTGCCGGGCGGCACGGCGTCGAACGACCGGGCGAGCCCGCCGATCAGCAGCTGGTAGGCGCCCGACACGAACAGCAGCACCAGGCAGGTCATGTTGTACAGCCGGGCGAACTGCGCGCCGGAGGTCATGTTCTGCGGGTCGAACGCCTGGGCGAGCTGGAACCCGCCGAACAGGTCGATCAGGTTGCCCGCGGCCTGCACGGCCGAGAACACCAGCGAGACGAGGAAGCCCAGCGCGGCGCCGACGACGGCCTCCAGCACCAGGTCCCCGACGAACTCCCCCGTGGACTCCGTCGCGACGAGGTCCAGCCGGGGCAGCACGGCGATCGCGAGCCCGACCGCCAGCATCGCCTTGACGGCGCCGGGGATCCCGCGGTGCGCGAACGGCGGCGCGATCATCAGGAACGCGGCGAACCGGACGCCCGCGAGCATCGCGGTCTGCACGGCGGCCAGGGAGAGGGTCACGTCCATCGTGCGGTCAGCCCCCGAGCAGCGCCGGGATGCGCTCGAACAGCTGGTGCGTGAACGTCACCAGCTCCGCGATCATCCAGTGCCCGCAGACCAGCAGCGCCACGGCGGCGGCGATGGCCTTCGGCACGAAGGACAGCGTCACCTCCTGGATCTGGGTGACGGACTGCACCAGGGAGACGGAGAACCCGACGACCAGGGCGGTGATGAGCACGGGCGCCGAGAGCTTCGCGGCGATGATCAGGGCGTCCAGCCCGATGTCGAGGACGGCCGAGGTGTCCATCAGCCACCCCCGCCCGACGCGGCGCCGACCAGGGCGGTGACGATCAGGCCCCACCCGTCGACGAGCACGAACAGCAGCAGCTTGAACGGCAGGGAGACCATGACGGGCGGCAGCATCATCATGCCCATGCTCATCAGGACCGAGGACACGACCAGGTCGATGACGAGGAACGGGATGAAGATGACGAACCCGATGATGAACGCCGACCGCAGCTCCGAGAGCATGAACGCGGGGATGAGCGTGAGCATCGGGACCGACGCCGGGTCCTCCGGGTTGGGCTGGTCGGCCGCCCGGGTGATCAGCGCCAGGTCGGCCTCGCGGGTGTGCCCGAGCATGTACTCGCGCAGCGGGGCCGAGCCGGCGTCGAGCGCCGTGCTGAAGTCCATGCTGCCGTCGAGGTAGGGCTGCACCGCGTCGGTGTTGACCTCGGACAGCACCGGGGCCATCACGAACAGGCTGAGGAACAGCGCGAGGCCGGCGATCACCTGGTTCGGTGGCACGGTCGTGAGGCCGAGCGCGTTCCGGGTGAGGGACAGCACCACGAAGATCTTGGTGAAGCCGGTCATCATCAGCAGCAGCGACGGCGCGACCGACAGCAGCGTGATGCCGATGAGCACGACGATCGAGCTGCTGGGGGTGCCGTTCACGCCGTTGATGGCGACGGATACCTCGCCGGTGCCGGGATCGGCCGGGCCGGTCGGGGCGGCCGGGCCCTCGGGCGGGACCGGCGCGGCGTGCGCGCTGCCCGAGCCGAGCACGACGAGCGCGACGACCAGGCCGAGGACGGCCAGGACGACCAGCAGCCAGCGGCGGCGGTCGGTGGCGTCGGCGGCCGCGAGGGCCTCGGCCCGGGGGCCGGACAGCACGAGGTCCACGTCGGCGGTCTCCGTGGCGGGGCGGGCGGTCACCGGCGCACCGTCCGCTCCCGCAGCACCGCGACGGCCTGCTTCCAGGTGGACGGCGCCAGCACGGAGCCGTGCAGCGCGCCGTGCGCGGCGGCGTCCCCGGCGGCGGGCGCGGTGAGGCGCTCGAGGCGGGCGGCGTCGACGTCGGCGACGTCCATGCCCGCCAGCCCGGGCACCGGGGCCGCGGTGGCCTCGGCCAGCGCCTCCTCGAACGCGGGCGCCGGGGCGGCGGGGGCGGTCGACGGCGCGGCGGGCCGGGTCCGCCGCGGCGTCGGCAGCACGGCCGCGGCCAGCGCGCCGAGCGTCATCGGCGCGGCCGGGGCGGGGGCCTCCTCGTCGGCGGCCTCCTCCTCGGCGACGGCGTCGAGCTCGGTCAGCATCGTGACGTGCTGCTCGCCGTAGCCGAGCAGCAGCCGGCGGTCGCCGACCGCGACCACGACGACCCCGGCGTGGCGGCCGAGCGCCTGGCGCCCGACCACCTCGACGGCCGGGCCCGCGGGCCGGCGACGGCCCTTGCCCCACCCGGCGCGGCGCGCGAGGACCCAGATCAGGCCGATCACGCACGCGAGCGCCAGGAGGACGCGCAGGCCCAGGACGAGGGTGTCCATCAGATGGTGCCGTCCTCGCGCGCGATCTCGGTGATGCGGATGCCGAACTCCTCGTCGATCACGACGACCTCGCCGCGGGCGATGAGGCGGCCGTTGACCATGACGTCGGCCGGGCTGCCGGCAGCGCGGTCGAGCTCCAGGACGGCGCCCGGGGTCAGCTCGAGGACCTGGCGGACCGGCAGCTTGGTGCGGCCGAGCTCGGCGGTCAGCGTCATCTCGACGTCGTAGAGCACGTTGAGGCTGGCGCGCTGGGTCGGGACGCCCGGGACCTTCGCGCTCGGCTCGGTGCGCAGGCGCAGGCCGAACCAGGCCTGCACGCCCTCCTCGGTGCCGAGCGCGACGAGGTGCGCGTCGGCGGGCAGCGCGGTGGCCACCGTCTCGGTGCGGGCGGCCTCGAGGACGCCGGCGCCGAGCTCGGCCACCGCGGCCTCCAGGGCCGGGCGCAGCGCGGCGGCCAGGTCGAGCGGGCTGCCGTCGGGGGCGCCGGCGGCGAGCGCGTCGCGCACGGCCTCGTCGGCGACCAGCACCACGTCGGCGCTGTTCGGGCCGACGAACGAGGCGACGACGGCGAGCGCGTCGGCGTCCGGGCGGGCGCCGGCGGGGGCCGGGGCCGGCACCAGCGGCGCGGCGGCCGGCAGCAGGCGCGCGGCGGCGGTGGCCGCGGCGAGCGCGACCGCGGCGTCGGTGGTCTCGGCGGTGGGGACGGCGTTCATCAGTGCTTCTCCTCGACGGTGACGACCATGCAGGCGAGGCGGGAACCGTTGTTCCCCGCGGCGGCTCGCGCGAGCACGACCCCGTCCACCACCACGTCGAGCGGCTGGGACGACGGGTGGGACAGGGGGATTACGTCGCCGACGGACAGGCCGACGACGTCGCGGGGGCGGACGACGACCGGCGCGAACCGGACGGCGACCTCGACGGGCACGTCCTCGACGGCGGCCTCCAGGTCGAGCACGGCGAGCTCGTGGGCCCGCTGGTCCTCGACGGAGCGGCTGCCGGCGCCGTCGGCCTGCCGCACGGCGGCGAGCAGCACCTCGGCGGGGAACATGACGGAGGCGACGTCCTCGCGCTCGCCGACCCGCATGAGGAACGTGGCGACCAGCACCGCGTCGGAGGCGGGGACCGCCTGCACGAACTGCGGGTTGTACTGGACGGAGCGCAGCGTGACGTCGAGCGGCGTCAGCGAGGAGAAGGCGTAGCCGAGGTCGCCCAGCGCCGCGCCCATCACGCCGCGCAGCAGCGTCAGCTCGATCTCGGTGAGCTCGCGGTCCTCGCGGGCGTCGCCCGTGCCGGGGCCGCCGAGCATGTAGTCGATCCAGACCATCGTCGCGCTGACCGGGACCTGCACGACGGCCGTCTGCCGGGTCTGCTCGATCGTGCACAGCATCATCGCCGTGGTGCCCGGGAGGCCGCGCACGTACTCGTCGTACGTCTGCAGGCTCAGCCCGTCGAGCGTCACCTGGGCCATCGCGCGGAGGCGGGCGGTGAGCTGGTTGCCCCACTGGCGGGCGAACGTCTCGAACGCCATCTCGAGCACGCGGGCGTGCTCGCGCGCCATCGTCATGGGGCGGCGGAAGTCGTAGGGCTCGGGCACGTGCGTGCGCCGCCGGGAGCGCGCGGGGGCCTGACCCGTGGTGTGGACCGTCACGCCCACCCTGATCGGCGCGCAACCGGGTGATGTGAGAGGTCGCGGCCGGACTTTCTCCGCCCTCGGCCCGTCGTGGGCCGGCGTGCTGCGGAGCGATGTGGCGCCCTCCGTGGCGCCGTGGTTCACCGGATCGGGTGACGCCCCTGGTCAGGGGCCCCGGACGTCCGGTCGGACGGGGCGCGCGTCGCCGCGCGCGCCGTCACTGCGTGACGTAGTTCGTCAGGAAGACGTCGTACACCTCCCCGTGGTACAGCTCGTCGAGCTGGGTCTTGAACTCCGCCTTCAGCTCCTCGCGCTTCGCGGGGTCGCTGACCTCGGACACGCTCCGGCCGGAGAACAGCGCGATCGCCGCGTCCACCGCGGGGCCGGTCTCCGGGTCGCCGTGGCCCGCGGCCTCGAGGGTGAACTGCAGCTCGAAGCCGAGCCGCAGGTAGTGGCCGTCGGCCAGGTTCAGGCTCACGGGCTCGACCGCGACCACCGCGCCCGGCTCGGGCTCCGGCTCCGCGGCCGGCTCGCCGCTCCCGCGGCCGAGCAGCAGGTACGCCGCCGCCCCGGCCGCCACCAGGACGACCGCCCCGATGATCAGGAGCAGCTTCTTCTTGCCGCCCTTCTTCTTCTCCGGCTCCGCGGCGGGCGCCGGAGCCGGGCTCCCGCCGCCGATCTTCTGGCCGCCGCCGATCTTCTGACCGCCGCCGACCACGCGCTGCTCGATGGGCATCGCCCCTACCCTCCCGTCGTGCTTCCGGCTGCCACCGCAGGCAGCAGGGCGCGCACCGCCTCGGGTGCCGCGCTGAGAATGACCATGTCGACCCGCCGGTTGGCGGTCATCGCGTCCTCGCCGGTCCCCTGCACCAGGGGCCGGGTGTCGCCGTAGCCCACCGCCTGGATGCGGGTGCCCGGCATGCCGTCGCGCTCCACCAGGTACCGCAGCACCTGGGTGGCGCGGTCGGAGGAGAGCTCCCAGTTCGTGGCGTAGCGCCCCGAGATCGGGATGGTGTTGGCGTGCCCCTCCACCGAGATCTGCTCCTGGAGGGCCACGAGCGTGGGCGCCGCCAGGTCCAGGACCCGCCCCGCGGTGGGGGTCAGCGTCGCCGACCCCTGCGCGAAGAACACGTCGTCCGCGACCAGGCCCAGCACCAGCCCGCGCTCGTCGACCCGGAACCGGACCTGGTCCTGCAGGCCGGCACCGGTCAGCGCCTGGAGGATGTGCTCGCGCACCTCCTCGAGGTGCGCCGCCTCGGCCTGCGCCGCGGCGAGCACGCTCGCGTCGACCTGGGTCGGGTCCGCGGACGTCTGGGGCGCCGGGTCGGACGCCTGCAGGCCGAGGCCCTCGTCCGCGTCCACGATCCCGGAGGTGCCGGCGTCCGGCTGGTCCTCCGTGATCGCGAGCCCGTCCAGCGCGCCGTCCGTGCCGTCGAGGACCGACTGGTTCACCGACCCGTCGCCGAACCCGGCCGCCAGCGACGCCTTGAGGGCGACGTACTTCTCCTGGTCGACCTGGCTGATGGCGAACAGGACGATGAACAGCGCCATGAGCACGGTGATCATGTCCGAGTAGGACACGAGCCAGCGCTCGTGGTTGACGTGCTCCTCCTCGTGCCCCCCGCGGCGACCGCGGCCGCGGCCGCCGTGGCCGGAGCTCACGCCGCTTCCTTGGCCGCGGGCTCGTCGGGCAGCAGGCTGCGCAGCCGCTCGCCGACCAGGCGCGGGTTGGCGCCGGCCTGGACGGCCAGCAGGCCCTCCAGCGTCACCTCCATCTGCGCGCACTCCAGGTCGGAGAACCGCTTGATGCGGGCGCCGATCGGCAGCCAGACCACGTTGGCGGAGAGGATGCCCCACAGGGTGGCGACGAACGCCGCGGCGATCGAGTGCCCGAGCGACGCCGGGTCCGACAGGTTCTCCAGCACGTGCACCAGCGAGATGACCGTGCCGATGATGCCGATCGTCGGGGCGTAGCCGCCCATGTCGGCGAAGTACTTGGACCAGACCTTCTCCTTGGTCCGCTTCGTCGCGATCTTGTCCTCGAGGATCATCCGCAGGTCGTCGGGGTCCGTGCCGTCGATCGCGGCCTGCAGGCCGCCGCGCAGGAACGGGTCGTCGATGTCCTTGGCGGCGTCCTCGAGCGCGAGCAGGCCCTCGCGCCGGGCGCGGTCGGCCAGGTCGACGAGCGTGTCCACGGTCGTGGTCGGGTCCGGCACCTTCTTCAGGAAGGACCGCGGCACCGCCTTGTAGGACTCGATGACGTCCTTCAGCGTGTGGCCGGCGATGCCGACGCCGATCGTGCCCAGCCACACCAGGATGAGCGGCGGGAGGAGGAAGATCGACATCGGGTCCGCCCCCTCCATGATGAGGGCGGTGAAGATCGCGCCGAAGGCGACGACCAGTCCGATGAAACCGGCGGGATCCATGTCAGCGGCTCCTCGGTCGCAGGGGGACGGGGTCGGCGAGCGGCTCGTCGCCGTCGTCCTCGGCGGGGCCCGGCGCGCCGCCGGCGGCGGAGTCGCGGACCAGCTCGACCGTGGGCGTCGGCGCGGCCTGGATCTCCTGGGCACGGGCCAGGAGCTGGGCGCGGTGCTCGTTGACCCGCGCGATGACCTCGGCCATCGACTCGCGGACGATGTACTTCGTCCCGTCGATGAGGGTCAGGATGGTGTCGGGCGCGCTGTCGACGCGCTGGAGCAGGTCGGGGTTGACCCCGAACTGGGCCCCGTTGAGGCGCGTCACGATGATCACAGCGGTGTCCCGTCCCTGGTGGTGCGTGTGCGGCGTGGCGCCGCCGCGGCCCGTCCGTGTGCCGCTCCCCCTGCCCATCGGACGCGGGGCCCGGTCGCTGAGGGGTTTGCGGTGTCCGCCCTGCCGCGCAGAGCGATGTCGTCGTACGATGTAGGTACGTACCTACAAGGGGGTCGAGATGGCCGAGACCGCGATGACATCCCGCGAGTTCAACCACGACGTGTCGGCGGCGAAGCGGGCCGCTGCCCACGGTCCGGTGGTGATCACCGACCGCGGGCGCCCGTCCCACGTGCTGCTGACGGTGGAGGCCTGGCGCGCCCTCACGGGTGCACCGACCGGGCTCTCCGAGACGTTGCGCATGCGGCCCGACGCCGAGGACTTCGACTTCGACCCGCCGCGCGTCCCGCTCGCCGACCGCGAGGTGGACCTGTGACGTTCCTCCTCGACACCAACGTCATCTCCGAGCTCCGCAGACGGTCGGCCGACCCCGGCGTGGTCGCCTGGGTCGACGCGCGACCCACGTCGGATCTGTTCGTCTCGGCCATGACGCTGTACGAGCTGGAGCGGGGCATCCTCGGTCGCGAGCGCAAGGACCCCGTCCAGGGAGCGCTGCTGCGCGCCTGGTTCACCGGGCAGGTGCTGCCGCAGTTCGACGGCCGCGTGCTGGCCGTCGACGGCGACGTGGCCCGTCGCGCCGCTGCTCTGTCGGTACCCGACGCCCGCCCGTTCTCGGACGGGCTCATCGCAGCCACCGCGCTGGTGCACGCCAAGACGGTCGTCACCCGCAACGTGCAGGACTTCGTCGGCGCCGGCGTCGCCGTCGTCGACCCCTGGCATGCCTGATGACCGCCTCCCCCGCCCGGTCGAGGGCGAGGGAGGCGGTGCGCGTCAGCGCTTGAGGTTCACGAGCTCCTGCAGCACCTCGTCCGAGGTGGTGATCACGCGGGAGTTCGCCTGGAACCCGCGCTGCGCGATGATCAGCTGCGTGAACTCCGTGGACAGGTCCACGTTGCTCATCTCGAGCGTGCCGGACGACATGGTGCCGCGGCCGCCGGTGCCGGCGGAGCCGATCTGCGGGTCGCCCGAGTTCACCGTGGTGGTGAACAGCGAGCCGCCCGCCTTCGACAGGCCGGAGGGGTTGGTGAACGACGCCATCGCGATCTTGCCGAGCGCCTGCTTGAGGCCGTTGCTGAACGAACCGGTGATGGTGCCGTCCGAGCCGAGCGTGAACGACTCGAGGATGCCGGCCGCGTAGCCGTCCTGCTTGTCGGCCGCGATGGTGTCGACGCCCGCCATGCCGGTGATCTTCGTCAGGTCGACGGTCACGCCGCCGAGCGCGAACGTGGTGTCGGCGAACGTCGGGTTGCCCGCGGCGTCGAAGGTGAGCGCCACGGAGCCGGTCGCCGGGTAGGTGGCGGTGCCGTCGGTGGCCGTCATGGTCCAGCCGGTGGCGCCCTTGACGAACTCCAGCTCGACCTCGCGGGCGTTGCCCAGCGCGTCGTAGGCCTTGACCGAGACGGTCTTGGTCTTGCCCGTCTCGGCGTCGGCCTGCAGGTTGCCGGAGAACGGCGTCGTGGTGGTCGCCTTGGCCGGCATGACCGTGCCGACGCCGACCTTGATGTCGCCGACGGCGCGCGACGTGTCGATGACGCCGGTGGCGTCGGCCGCCCAGCCCTGGACCATCGCGCCGTCGCCCGGCAGCACCATCTGGCCGGTCGAGTCGAAGTCGAACGACCCGGCGCGCGTGTAGTACTGCTGCGTGCCCTGGCGGACCACGAAGAAGCCGTCGCCGGAGATCATCATGTCGGTGCTGCGGCCGGTGAGCTGCGAGGCGCCCTGCGTGAAGTTGGTGGTGATGCCGGCGACCTGGACGCCCAGGCCGACCTGCGCCGGGTTCTGGCCGCCGACGCCGTCCTGCGGGCCGGAGGCCGCGTTGAGCATCTGGCTCAGGGTGTCCTGGAACTGGATCTGGGACGCCTTGAAGCCGGTGGTGTTGACGTTGGCGATGTTGTTGCCGGTGACGTCGAGCATCGTCTGGTGGCTGCGCAGACCGCTGATGCCGGAGAAGAGGGAGCGGAGCATGGTGGTTCCCTTCGGGTGGGGTGGGCCGGACCGCGGTCAGGCGGTGGTCGTGGAGTCGGTGGGGGTGGTCGCCTCGTCGTCGGCGGCGGGCGGGGTGCTGCCTGCCGGGGTGACGGTCGCGACGGCGTCGAGCGGGATCTGGGTCTTCCCGACGGTCAGGGTCGGGACGCTGGCGGAGTAGTCGACGCCGGAGACGACGCCGGTCTGGGTCTTCCCGTCGGCGTCCGTCCAGGTGACCTGCTGGCCGACGAGGTCGGCCGCGGCCATCCGCATCTGGAGCCCGAACTGCTCGCGGGACGACGCCTGGATCTCCGAGAGGGACTCCATCATCGACAGCTGCGTGGTCTGCGCCATCATGTCGCTGGTGTCCATCGGGCTGCTCGGGTCCTGGTTGGAGAGCTGGGCGACCAGGAGCTTGAGGAACGTGTCCTTGTCGAGCGTCTTGCTCGGGGTGCTGGTGGTCGCCGCGGTCGCGTCGGCGGTCGAGCCACCGATGTACGAGACGGGGATGGCGGTCACGGGGGATCCCTCCGGTCAGACGAGCAGGTCGAGGCCGCCGGCGTGGGCCGACGGGCGGGCGGGTGCGGGAGCGGCGTCCGCCGCGGGACCGGTGCCGGTGCGGGCGCCGTCCGGGCGGCCGGCCTCGCGGCGGCCGGCGGCGTCCGCGCCGGCGCGGTCACCGGACCCGGAGCCGTCCGCGCCGAGCCGGACGTCCGAGGACAGGCCGGTCGCGGCGAGGTCGCGGCGCAGGTCGGGCAGCGACTGCTTGAGCGCGTCCCGGGCGGCGTCCGTCGCGCCGACCAGCTCGACGCGCACGGCCTCGGCCGTGATGTGCGCGACGACCTTGACCGGCCCGAAGTGCTCCGGGTCGACGTGCAGCGTGAGCACGTGCTGGCCGTTGCCGGCCGAGCGGAGCGCGGGCAGCTGCTCGCCGATCTTGGCCGCCAGCTGGTCGGACAGCGGGGCCGGCGCGGCGGCGGCCGCGGCGACCCGGTGCGGGACGGTGCCGACCTGCAGCGCCGCCGGGGCGGCGGGGGCGGTCGGCGCCGGCACGGGGGCCGCCTCGTCGGCCGGGACCGCCGCGGCGGAGGCGGGCTCGGGGGTCTCGGCGGCGACGGCGGGCGCGGTCGCGGCCGGGGCGGCGGTGACGGCGTCGGCCGGACGGGCGGCGGG
>NZ_JBYTEP010000063.1:0-20797 GCF_058792015.1 Cellulomonas sp. EB106-03-03-XG116 | reverse complement strand
GGGTCGACCCGCGCGCCCGCCGCGCCCGCCGCGCCCCCGGGCACCGCCGGTCCCGCCGGGGCGAGCAGCACGACGTCCCGCAGGCCGGCGCGCGGCAGCCCGACCCGCTCCCAGCCGCGGAGCACCGCGTCCGCGACCCCGCGCACGTCCGGCCCGGCGCACTGCGACGTCTCCGGCTGCGGCACCGACGCCCACAGCGCGAGGCCGCCCTCGACGGCCTCGGCGACGGACTCCCACCGGCGCTCGTCGAGCCCGGCGACCTCCAGCCCCACCGCGTCCGCCCCGGCGCCGCGCGCGGCCCCGGCCGCCGCGGCACCGGCGCCGACGTGCAGGACCACGCGCTCGGCGCCGCCCGCCCGCACCCCGGCGACGACCGCCCCGATCCGCTCCGACGCCACCGGCGCCGCCACCGACCGCAGCCGGGCGTACCCGGAGAACGACGGCAGCACCCCGGCGACCACCTGCGCCAGCAGCGGCTCGTGCAGCAGCACGGTCGGCCGCGCGCCGGGGACGGCCCGGCGGATCGCGTCGAGGTGCTCGACGACGCCCGCGGCCAGCGACTCCGCGAGCTCCGCGACGGCGCCCGGGTCGGCGACCGCGCGGTCGCCCCGCGCCAGGTAGACGCTCGCGGCCAGCGTCAGCGGCCCGGCGACCGGCACGACCAGCGGCCCGTCCCAGCCGTGCGCGGCGACCGCGAGCGCGTCCAGGTCCTCCCGGCGCAGTGCGGCGAGCCGGGTCGCGTCCACGCCGGGCCGGTCCGCGAGCCGCCAGCCGTGCGGCCCGAGCTCCGCGGGCAGCTCGACCAGGAGGCCGAGCGCCTGCGCGGCGAGGGTGCCGAACGGCCCGCGCTCGGGCAGCCGCACGGTCCAGGGCAGCCCGTCGACGCCGGACGGCGCGGCGGCGACGTCGCCGAGCACGGTCGTCTGCGCCTCCAGCGGCTCCGAGCCCGGCCAGGGCCCGGTCCCGCCGACCGCCGTCACGCGGTCGCCCCGGCGCGGCCGGCGACGGCCCCGTCCGCGGCGGCGCCCGCGCGCGCCCGCTCCGTCCGGTCGACCGTCCCCTGACCCAGCACCACGTCCCCGTCCGTCCCGCCGTACAGCACGGCCGACTGCCCCGCGGCGACCCCGCGCAGCGACCCGTCGACCCGGATCTCGATCCCGCCCGCCTCCGTGGCGCGGGCCCGCGCCGGCACCGCGGCGCCGTGCGCCCGCACCTGCAGCAGGCAAGCCGTCCAGTCCGCCGGAGCGGCGCCGAACCACACCGCGTCCCGCGCCTCGACCGCGCCGACCTCGAGCGCCTCCGCCCCGCCGACGACGACCCGGTTGCTCACGGGCTCGATCGCCAGCACGTACCGCGGCTTCCCGTCGGCCGCCGGGCGCCCGAGCTGCAGGCCCTTGCGCTGCCCGACGGTGAACCCGTAGGCGCCGTCGTGCGTGCCGAGCACCGTGCCGTCGGCGTCGACGACCTCCCCCGGGCGCGAGCCGAGCCGGTCCCGGAGGAACCCCCGGGTGTCGCCGTCGGCCACGAAGCAGATGTCGTACGAGTCGGGCTTGGCGGAGACGCTCAGCCCGCGGGCCGCCGCCTCGGCGCGGACCTCGTCCTTCGACGCGACGTCGCCGAGCGGGAAGATCGCCCGCGCGAGCCGCTCCGGGCCCATGACCGCCAGCACGTAGGACTGGTCCTTCGCCAGGTCGCGTGCGCGGCGCAGCACCGGCGCGCCGTCCGGCCCCGCGGTGGCGGAGGCGTAGTGCCCCGTCGCGACGGCGTCGAAGCCCAGCGCCAGCGCCTTGTCGAGGAGCGCGTCGAACTTGATGTGCTCGTTGCACCGGACGCACGGGTTGGGCGTGCGCCCCGCCTCGTACTCGGACAGGAAGTCGGCGACGACGGTGTCCTCGAACCGCTCGGACAGGTCCCACACGTAGTACGGGATGCCCAGCACGTCGGCGGCGCGCCGGGCGTCGCCGGCGTCCTCGATGGAGCAGCAGCCGCGCGAGCCGGTCCGCAGCTGCGCGCGGCTCCGGGACAGCGCCATGTGCACGCCGACGACGTCGTGGCCGGCGTCCACCGCGCGGGCGGCCGCGACCGCGGAGTCCACGCCGCCGGACAGCGCCGCGAGCACCCGCATCAGCGCGCCCCCGCCGTCGACCGGGCGCCGGCCGCCGGCGCACCCGCCGCAGCGCCGACCGGCCGGCTGCCGCCCGCGAGCCCCGCCGACCGCGCGCGGTGCACGACGCCCGGCAGCGCCGCGAGCAGCGCGGCCACGTCGTCCCCCGTCGACGGCCAGCCGAGCGAGAACCGCAGCGCGCCGCGGGCGTCCGCCTCGTCCAGCCCCATCGCGAGCAGCACGTGGCTGGGCTGCGGCACGCCCGCCTGGCAGGCGGATCCCGTCGAGCACTCGACGCCGGCGGAGTCGAGCAGGTACAGCAGCGAGTCCCCCTCGCAGCCGGGGAACGTGAAGTGCGCGTTGGCCGGCAGCCGGTCCGCGGCGTCGGCGGGCCCGCGCAGCACCGCGTCGGGCACCGCCGCCCGCACGCCGTCGACCAGCGCATCCCGGAGCCCGGCGAGCCGCGCCGCGGTCGCCTCGCGCCCGCGCACCGCCGCGTCGACCGCCACCGCGAACGCCGCGATCGCCGGCACGTCGAGCGACCCCGAGCGCACCCCCCGCTCCTGACCGCCGCCGTGCAGCACGGGCACCAGGTCGAGCTCGCGCCGCGCGAGCAGCGCGCCGACGCCGACCGGGCCGCCGAGCTTGTGACCCGTGACGGTCATCGCGTCCAGCCCGGAGGCCGCGAAGTCGACCGGCACCTGCCCGACCGCCTGCACGGCGTCGGCGTGCACCGGGACGCCGTGGGCGTGCGCGAGCGCGACCACCTCGGCGACCGGCTGCAGGGTGCCGACCTCGTTGTTCGCCCACATGACCGACACCAGGGCCGTCTGCCCGGCGTGCGCGGCGAGCTCGTCGCGCAGCGCGTCGAGGCGCACCCGGCCCTCGTCGTCGACGGGGAGCAGGACGATCTCGGCCCCCGCGTGCTCGGCCAGCCAGAACGCCGGGTCCAGCACCGCGTGGTGCTCCACGGCCGACACCAGGACGCGGCGCCGGGCCGGGTCCTGGGCGGTGCGGGCCCAGAACAGGCCCTTCACCGCGAGGTTGTCGGCCTCGGTGCCCCCGCCGGTCAGCAGCACCTCGCTGGGCCGCGCGCCGAGCGCCGCGGCCAGCGTCTCGCGGGCCTCCTCGACGGCGCGCCGCGCCGCCCGCCCCGCGGTGTGCAGGGACGAGGGGTTGCCGGTGCGGGACAGGTGCTCGACCAGGACGGCAGCCGCCTCCGGGAGCACGGGCGTCGTGGCCGCGTGGTCCAGATACGCGCTCACCCGCAGAAGTCTACGAAGGGTTCTGTCAGGATGTGGCGCGTGAGTGCCGACGACGCGACGACGCCTCCGCTGGCCTTCAGCGGGCAACGGCTGGACTGGCGGGACCTCCCGCGGTCCGTCCGCACCCGGATCTCCGAGCTCGCGGGTGCCCAGGTGAGCGCCGAGACCAGCGCGACCACCGGGTTCAGCCCGGGGTTCGCCGCGGTCCTCGAGCTGGCCGACGGGCGCGGCGTGTTCGTCAAGGCCGTGTCGCCCGAGCAGAACCCGGAGTCCCCGGAGCTCGCCCGGGCGGAGGTGCGCGCGGCCGCCGCGCTGCCGCCCCAGGTGCCCGCGCCCGCGCTGCTGTGGTCGGACGACGACGGCGACTGGGTGCTGCTCGGCTTCGAGGTGGCGCCCGGCCGCCCGCCGCTGCTCCCCTGGCGCCACGACGAGCTCGCCCTCGTGCTCGCGGCGCTGGACACGCTGGCCGAGGCCGAGCCGCTCCCGGGGCACGAGCTGCGCCCGACCGCCGAGACGCTGGCCGGCGACTTCACCGGCTGGCGGACCATCGCGGCCCGCCCCGGCGCCGACCTCGACGCGCTCGCCGCGCGGACCGGCGAGGCCGGCTCCTGGGTGCTCGCGCACCTCGACGCGCTGGTCGCCTGGGAGGACGACGCGCTCGACGCCTGCGCGGGCAGCGCGCTCGTGCACGGCGACCTGCGCGCGGACAACGTCATGGTCGACCACGACCACGAGGGCGGCCGGGTCGCGCTGATCGACTGGCCGCACGCGAGCGTC
The DNA here is from genome assembly GCF_058792015.1 of Cellulomonas sp. EB106-03-03-XG116. Classification (NCBI taxonomy): domain Bacteria; kingdom Bacillati; phylum Actinomycetota; class Actinomycetes; order Micrococcales; family Cellulomonadaceae; genus Cellulomonas; species Cellulomonas sp. EB106-03-03-XG116. Next base: position 16,651 of record NZ_JBYTEP010000063.1, on the reverse strand, counting down.
GGCGCCCCGTGGCTGGACCTCGCCTTCATGCTGCCGAGCGTCGCCATGCAGGGCGGCGGCGAGCCGCAGGACCTGTTCTGGACCCGGCCTGCGTCCAAGGGCGTCGAGCAGGAGCGGCTGCGCGCCGCCGTCGCGGGGCTCGCGGGGTACTTCGTGCACGGCGCGCTGCAGCCGGCGCCGGTCGGCATCCCCAACCTGCGCCGGTTCCAGGGGGCCCAGGGGCGGCACGCGGTGGAGTGGCTCCGCGCGCTGGCCTGAGCCCCGCGGAGCCGCCGGAGCGGCGGCCTCGGCCCGGCCCGGGCGGCGGCCTCAGCCCTGCCGCAGCCGGCGGAGCTCCTCCGTCACCTGCGGCAGCACCGTGAACAGGTCCCCGACGATCCCGTAGTCGGCGATCTCGAAGATCGGCGCCTCCGGGTCGGGGTTGACCGCCACGATCGTCCCCGACGCCTGCATGCCGCCGCGGTGGTGCACCGCCCCGGACACGCCCGCGCCGATGTACAGCCGCGGCGACACCGTCACGCCGGTCTGGCCGATCTGGGTCTCGTGCCCGATCCAGCCCTCGTCGGTGGCCACGCGCGTCGAGCCGACCGCGCCGCCGACCTCGTCCGCGAGCGCCTCGATCGGCGCGAAGTCGCCCTCGGTCCCGCGGCCGCCCACGACGACCACGTCGGCCGACGACAGGTCCGGCCGGTCCGACGGCGCGGCGGGGGTGCGGCGCACCAGGGCGGCGCGGGTGGCGCGCTCGGAGACGGCGAGCGCGCGGGTGCGCAGCTCGGGCGCCAGCGGCGCCTCCTCCTCGACGTGCCGGGACACCACCGCGCCGGCCTTCAGCAGCACGACGGCGAGGTCGGTCCGCACGGCGCACCGGGTGGTCCAGGTGCCCGCGAGCACGGTCTTGGACGCGACGACTCGGCCCTGCGCGTCCCGCTCGACCGCGGCGGCGTCGGTGACGACGCCCGCGCCGGTGGCGACGGCCAGCCGGGCGGCGGCCTCCTTGTTCTCGAACGTCGACAGCGCCAGGAGCACCGTGGCGCCGGTCTCCCGCACGGCGTCGGCGAGCACCTCGGCGAGCACGGGGGTCAGCCGCGCGTCGACGGCGCCGGTGGACACCTGGTGCACCACGGCGACCCCGTGCCGGCCGAGGACGGGCAGCGCCGGGTCGACCGGCTCGTCGCCGACCCACAGGCCGTGCACCTCGCCGCCGTCGGCGAGGCCGCGGGCCGCCGTGGCGAGCTCCAGCACGCTGCCGCGCAGGGCGCCGGTCTCGGCGTGGTCGAGCAGGACGAGCACGGTGGCCATCAGAGGACCTCTCCGGTCGCGGGGGTGGTGCGGACCAGGTCGCGCTCCAGCAGCCACGCGGCGAGCCGCGCGCCCGCCTGGCCGTCGTCGGTCACCAGCACCCGGTCGGTGCGCGGCGGTCGGGGCGCGGCCTCGAGCACCTCGGTGCGGGCGCCCGCGGCGCCCACGGTGGCCGGGTCGACGCCCAGGTCCGCCAGCGTCAGGGTCTCCACCGGCTTCTTGCGGGCGGCCATGATCCCCTGGAAGTTCGGGTAGCGCGGCTCGTTGGCGCGGTCGGTGACCGACACCAGCGCGGGCAGCGGCGCGGTGAGCTCCTCGACGGCGTGGTCGAGGTCGCGGCGCACCGTGACGGCGCCGTCCGCGAGCGTGACCTCGGCGGCGAGCGTGAGCTGCGGCAGGTCGAGCGTCGCCGCGAGCGCCGCGGGCAGCAGCGAGGTCAGCCCGTCGAGGCCGGCCATGCCGGTGACGACCAGGTCGACCGGCGCCTGCTCCCCCAGCCGGCGCAGCACCGCGGCGAGCACGGCGGCGGTGCCGAACACGTCGGAGCCGGCGACGGCGTCGTCGAGCACGTGCACGGCCGCGTCGGCGCCCAGCTGCAGGCCGCGGCGCACCGCGTCCTCCGCGTCGTCCGGGCCGACCGTCACCACGACGACCTCGGCCTCGTCGCCGGCGTCGCGCGCCTGCTCGGCCAGGACGACGGCGGCCTCGACCGCGTTCTCGTCCAGCTCGTTGATGGTGCCGTCGCCGCCGTCGCGGACGAGGCGCCCGTCGGGCCCCAGCGCGCGCTCGGACTGGATGTCGGGCACGTGCTTCACGCACACCACGATTCTCACCCCGGGAACGTTACCCGCCCCGCGGGAGGGGGTGCACGGGACCGGGTCCCGGTGGACGACGCGGTGCCGCCGCGCGCCCCGCGGCACCGGAGCCCCAGGTCGCGACCCCGCGGAGCCCCGCACCCGGGCCACAATGGGCGCGTGACCCCCGCCGCCCCGCACCCCGGCCCGCCGCCCCGCCTCGGGGTGCACGCGACCGACGACGGCGTCGAGGTCGGCGTGCTCGCGCCGCACGCGGACGCGGTCGACCTCTGCCTGCTCGACCCCGACCCCGCCGCGCCGACCGGGTGGGCCGAGCGCCGGGTCCGGCTCGACGGGCCGGACCTGGGCGTCTTCAGCGCGCGGGTCCCCGGCGTCCGGCCGGGCCAGCGGTACGGCCTGCGCGCGCACGGGCCGTGGGACCCGGGCGCCGGCCTGCGGTACAACCCGGCGAAGCTGCTGGTCGACCCGTACGCCCGCGGCCTGGTCGGCGAGGTGGACCACGGCCCGGCGACCTACGGGCACGTGGTCGACGACGCGCTGCGGGGCGACCCCGCCGGCGAGCCCGACCCCCGCGACTCGGTCGCGCACGTGCCGCACGCCGTCGTCCTGGACCGCCGGCCCGGGCGCCGGGGGGCGGGCGACGCGGTCGACCCCGCCGCCAACCGCCCGCACACGCCGTGGACCGACACCGTCGTCTACGAGGCGCACGTCAAGGGCCTGACCGTCCGGCACCCCGAGCTGCCGCCGCACCTGCGCGGCACCTACGCGGCGCTCGGCCACCCGGCCGTCGTGGACCACCTGCGGGCGCTCGGCGTCACCGCCCTCGAGCTGCTCCCGGTGCACGCGTTCTCCGCGGAGCCGCACCTGGTCCAGCGCGGCCTGACCAACTACTGGGGCTACAGCACGCTGGGCTTCTTCGCCCCGCACGCCCCGTACGCCACCGCCGCCGCGCGCGCGGCCGGCCCCGCCGCGGTGCTCGACGAGCTGCGCACCGCCGTGCACGCGCTGCACGAGGCGGGCATCGAGGTGCTCCTCGACGTCGTCTACAACCACACCTGCGAGGGCGGCCTGCCCGGCCAGCACCTGTCCTGGCGCGGCCTCGACTCCGCGGTGTACTACCTGCACGACGGCGCGCACCCGGCGGCCCTGGCGGACGTCACCGGCACGGGCAACACCCTGGACTTCCGGCGGCCCGAGGTCGTGCGGCTCGCGCTCGACTCGCTGCGGTACTGGGCGCAGGAGGTCGGCGTCGACGGCTTCCGGTTCGACCTGGCGGTGACCCTCGGTCGGGGGCACACCGGGTTCGACCCCGACCACCCGTTCCTGGTCGCCGCCGCCACCGACCCCGCCCTGCACGGGCTCAAGCTGATCGCCGAGCCCTGGGACGTCGGGCCGGGCGGCTGGCGGACCGGGCAGTTCCCGCCGCCGTTCGCCGAGTGGAACGACCGGTTCCGCAACTCCGTGCGGTCGTTCTGGCTCGCCGACCCGGCCCGCGCCGCCCACGGCCTGCCCGAGCACCGGGTCCGGGACCTCGCGACCCGGCTCGCCGGGTCCGTCGACCTGTTCGGGAGGTCCGACCCGCCGCTCGTCCGCGGCCCACGCGCGTCGGTCAACTACGTCACGGCGCACGACGGGTTCACCCTCGCCGACCTCGTCGCGTACGAGCACAAGCACAACGAGGCCAACGGCGAGCAGAACCGCGACGGCTCGGACGACAACCGGTCCTGGAACCACGGCGTCGAGGGGCACGTCGCCGCCGACTCGGTGGCCGCCGACATCGTGCCGCTGCGCCGCCGGTCCATCCGGAACCTGCTGGCGACGCTGCTGCTCGCCGCGGGCACGCCGATGATCACCGCCGGCGACGAGCTCGGCCGGACCCAGCGCGGCAACAACAACGCGTACTGCCAGGACTCGCCGCTGTCCTGGGTGTCCTGGGACCTCGCGCCGTGGCGCCGGGACCTCCTCGCGACGGCCCGGCACCTCACCGCGCTGCGGCGCGCGCACCCGGCGCTGCGCAGCGCCCGGTTCTTCACCGGCCGCGCCGGTGCGGACGGGCGGCCGGACCTCGCATGGTTCGACCCGGCGGGTGCGGTGTTCACCCACGAGCGGTGGCACGACGGGGACCTGCGGACGCTGCAGATGCTGCGCACCGCCGACGGCGACGCGGTGCTGCTGGTGGTGAACGGGTCGCTGGACCCGGCCGACGTGGTCCTGGCGGACCCGGACGCGGCGGCGGACGGCGGGGAGACCACCTGGGAGCTCGCGTGGGACTCCACCTGGGAGCACCCGGGCGAGGTGAGCGCCGCGGCGCTGAACGGCGGGCTGCACCAGGACGCGGGCACCCGCGCGGCCCTGGAGCCCCTGAGCCTCCGCGTCTACGTCGCCTGACCCGCGCCGCGCCGCGTCCCTCCCGGCCCCCGCCACCGAGGTCGGTGGTTCGCGCCGAGATCGGTGCGTGCCACCACCGATCTCGGCCGGAACCACCGACCTCGACGCAGCCAGGCGCCGCGAGCCCCCGCGCCGTCAGCCCGCGTTCGCGACCAGGCCCACCTCGGCGACCGACGCCAGACCCTCGTGCCTCGGCACCACCCGCACGCTGTACCCGAAGGGCCCGGACGCGTCGAGGACCAGGTCCCCCGCGAACCCGTAGCGGCCGCCCTCGTAGGTGTCCGCGAGCGCCAGCGGGTCGACGGTGAAGCCGTGCAGCTCGTCGGTCTCGGAGACCTTGCCGTGCACGACCTGCACCTCGACGTCCTCGGGCTTGAGCTCGCCGAGCGCGACGTAGGCCTTGACGTGCAGCGTGTCGCCGACCTGCGGCACCTCCCGGACGCCGCCGGACTCCACGTGGTCGACCCGCACGTGCTGCCAGCCGGACCGCACGCGGCCCTTCCAGGCGGCGAGCTCGCGCGCCCCGGCGAACCCGGAGTCGCCCGCGAGCGCCCGGCCGGCGACGGCCGCCGGCGCGTACAGCCGCTCGACGTAGTCGGCGACCATCCGGGTGGCCTGCACCTTCGGGCCGAGCGTGGCCAGCGTGTGCCGGACCATCTCCAGCCAGCGGCCGGGCAGCCCGCGCTCGTCGCGGTCGTAGAACCGCGGCGCCACCTGGTGCTCGATCAGCTCGTACAGCGCGGCCGCCTCGAGGTCGTCGCGCCGGTCGGGGTCCTCGACGCCGTCGGCCGTCGGGATGGCCCAGCCGTTCTCGCCGTCGAACCACTCGTCCCACCACCCGTCGAGGATGGACAGGTTGAGCCCGCCGTTGAGCGCCGCCTTCATGCCGGACGTGCCGCAGGCCTCGAGCGGGCGCAGCGGGTTGTTCAGCCAGACGTCGCAGCCCGGGTAGAGGGTCTGGGCCATCGCGATGTCGTAGTTCGGCAGGAACACGATGCGGTGCCGCACCCCGGCGTCGTCGGCGAACCGGACGAGCTGCTGGATGAGCCGCTTGCCCTGGTCGTCGGCGGGGTGCGACTTGCCGGCGATGACCAGCTGCACCGGCCGCTCGGGGTGGGTGAGCAGGGCGCGCAGCCGCTCGGGGTCGCGCAGCATGAGGGTGAGCCGCTTGTAGGTCGGCACCCGGCGCGCGAACCCGATGGTCAGCACGTCCGGCGACAGCACGTCGTCCACCCAGCCGAGCTCGGCCGGGCTCGCGCCGCGCTGCGCCCACGAGTGCCGCACCCGGCGGCGGGCGTCCGCGACGAGCTGCGCGCGCAGCGTCCGGCGCATCCCCCACAGCTCCTCGTCGGAGATCGCGTCGCTGCGCAGCCAGCCGACCCCCGCGGCGATCTCCTCGCCGGACAGCCGTTCGGCCGCGAGGTCGGACAGCCGCCGGTCGACCCAGGTCGGCGCGTGCACGCCGTTGGTGACCGAGGTGATCGGCACCTCGACGTCGTCGAAGCCCGGCCACAGGCCGTTGAACATCCCGCGGGACACCTCGCCGTGCAGCAGCGAGACGCCGTTGGCGCGGCCGCCGAGCCGCAGCCCCATGACGGCCATGTTGAACATCGTCGGGTCGCCGCCCGGGTAGTCCTCGGCTCCGAGCGCGAGCACCCGGTCGACCGGCACCCCCTCGGCGGCGTTCGCCCCGCCGAAGTACTGCTGCACGAGCCCGGCCTCGAACCGGTCGATGCCGGCGGGCACGGGGGTGTGCGTGGTGAACACCGTGGCCGCGCGCACGGCCTCGAGCGCCTCGTCGAAGCCGAGGCCCGCGCCGGTCACCAGCTCGCGGATCCGCTCCACGCCGAGGAACCCGGCGTGGCCCTCGTTGGTGTGGTAGACCTCCGGCTCCGGCGCGCCGGTCAGCCGGGACCACACGCGCAGCGCGCGCACGCCGCCCACGCCGAGGAGCAGCTCCTGCTGGAGCCGGTGCTCGCCGCCGCCGCCGTACAGCCGGTCGGTGACCTTGCGGGCGGCCTCGTCGTTCTCGGGCACGTCGGAGTCGAGCAGCAGCAGCGGCACCCGGCCGACCGTCGCGGTCCAGACGTGGGCGTGCAGCGTGCGGTCGCCCGGGAGCGCGATGGACACCACCGCGGGGGTGCCGTCGTGCTCGCGGACCAGGGTGAGCGGCATGCCGTCGGGGTCGAGCAGCGGGTAGGTCTCCTGCTGCCAGCCGTCCCGGGTGAGCGACTGCTTGAAGTAGCCGGCGCCGTACAGCAGCCCGACGCCGATGACCGGCACGCCCAGGTCGGACGCGCTCTTCAGGTGGTCGCCGGCCAGGATGCCGAGGCCGCCGGAGTACTGGGGCAGCACGGCGGTGATGCCGAACTCCGGGGAGAAGTAGCCGATCGCGGCGGGCAGCGACGGGTCGGAGGCCTGCCGGCGCTGGTACCAGCGCGGCGCCTCGAGGTACTCGTGCAGGTCCGCCGTCGCCGCGCGCACCGCGGCCACGACGTCGGGGTCGGCGGCCAGCTCGGCCAGCCGCTCGGGGCGCAGGGCGCCGAGCAGCGCGACCGGGTCGCCGTGCACCTCGTCCCACAGCGCGGGGTCGATGCGGGCGAACAGGTCGCGGGTCGGCGCGTGCCAGGACCAGCGCAGGTTGTGGGCGAGCTCGTCCAGGTCGGCGAGCTCGGCGGGCAGCGAGGTGCGGACGGTGAATCGGCGGATGGCTCTCACCCGGCCGAGCCTAGGCGCGGCAGGGCGGCCCGGAACAGCACCTGGGTCCCATTCGTGCGCGCCACCCACGAGGTCGGCCGTCCGGATGGCTGGGCCCGGCACCAGTGGATAGGTTCGGTCCCGTGACGTCGACACCCACGCCGCGCCAGCCCGCGTCCCGTCCCGCCCGTTCGTCACGCGCGACCCCCGCGGCCGCCGACGTGCCGCCCCCCACGACCTCCGCCCCGGTGCCCGAACCCGCGCCGACCCGCCGCGCCCGCAAGGCCGCGAGCCCGGCCAAGGCGGTCGCCACCGCCGAGGCGGTCGCGGAGGCGGCCCGGCCCGACCACGCGCCCATCGGCCGGATCCCGGTCGTGGACGTCTCCCCCGTCGCCGAGGCCGGGCGCTGGCCCGCCAAGGCCGCGGTCGGCGAGGCGGTTCCGATCCGCGCGACGGTGTTCCGCGAGGGGCACGACGCCTGCGCCGCGACCGCCGTGCTCGTCGGCCCCGACGGCACCGACCGCGCCCGCGCGACGATGGTCGACATCGCGCCCGGCCTGGACCGGTACGAGGCCCGCCTGGTGCCCGACGAGGCCGGGGCCTGGGCCTTCCGCGTCGAGGGCTGGTCCGACCCGTTCGGCACCTGGGCGCACGACGCGCCGCTCAAGGTCGGCGCCGGCGTGGACGTCGAGCTCGTCCTCGAGGAGGGCGCCCGACTGCTGGCCCGCGCGGCCGACCGCACCGCGGACGACGCCGGGGCCGCGATCCCGGAGGCCGACGCCCAGGTGCTCCGCGACGCCGCGACCGCCCTGCGCGACGACAGCCGTCCCGCCGAGGCGCGGCTCGCCGCCGGCCTGTCCGCCGAGGTGCGGGCCGCGCTCGCCGCGCACCCCGTGCGGGAGCTCGTCAGCCCGTCGCCCACCTACCCGCTGGTCGTCGACCGCCCGCTGGCGCTCGCCGGCGCCTGGTACGAGATCTTCCCGCGGTCGATCGGCGCCACCTACGACGACGCCACCGGCACCTGGACCACGGGCACGCTGCGCACCGCCGCCGAGGACCTGCCGCGGATCGCCGGCCTCGGGTTCGACGTCGTCTACCTGACGCCGATCCACCCGATCGGCACCACGCACCGCAAGGGCCGCAACAACACCCTCGACGCGCGGCCGGGCGACCCGGGCTCGCCGTACGCCATCGGCTCCCCGGACGGCGGGCACGACGCGATCGACCCGTCGCTCGGCACGTTCGAGGACTTCGACGCGTTCGTCGCCGCCGCCCGCGACCAGGGCCTGGAGGTGGCGCTCGACCTGGCGCTGCAGTGCTCCCCCGACCACCCGTGGGTCGCCGAGCACCCGGAGTGGTTCACCACCCGGCTCGACGGGACGATCGCGTACGCGGAGAACCCGCCGAAGAAGTACCAGGACATCTACCCGCTGAACTTCGACAACGACCCCGAGGGCATCGCGCGGGAGATCCGCCGCGTCCTGCAGGTCTGGATCGACCACGGCGTCACCGCGTTCCGCGTCGACAACCCGCACACCAAGCCGCTGTCGTTCTGGCAGTGGCTGCTGGCCGACGTCCGCGCCGCGCACCCCGACGTGGTGTTCCTGTCCGAGGCGTTCACCCGTCCGGCGATGATGCTCAACCTCGCGCGGGTCGGCTTCCACCAGTCGTACACGTACTTCACCTGGCGGAACACCAAGGAGGAGGTCGCCGAGTACCTCGCCGAGGTGTCCGGCGAGCAGGGCTCGTGGATGCGGCCGTCGTTCTGGCCGACGACCCACGACATCCTCACGCCGTACATGCAGACCGGCGGGACCGCCGGCTTCGCGGTGCGGGCGGTGCTCGCGGCGCTCGGGTCCCCGACCTGGGGCATCTACTCCGGCTACGAGCTCGTCGAGGACGTCCCGCGGCCCGGGGTCGAGGAGCAGATCGACAACGAGAAGTACGAGTTCAAGCCGCGCGACTGGGCGGCCGCGGAGCCGCTCGGCATCGCCCGGCTGCTGCGCTCGCTCAACGAGATCCGCCGGGCGCACCCCGCGCTGCGCCAGCTGCGCAACCTCACGGTGCACCCCACGTCGGACCCGTCGCTCGTCGCGTTCTCCCGGCACCTGCCGGCGCACCTGTCGCCGACCGGCACGGACGACACCGTCCTGGTGGTCGTCAACCTCGACCCGCGGTCGGCGCACGACGGCGTGGTCGACCTGGACCTGGCCGCGCTCGGGCTCGACCCGGACGCGCGGTTCGTCGCGCACGACGTGCTGTCCCAGGAGGTCTACGCCTGGGACGCCCACCCGTGGGTGCGGCTCGACCCGTACAGCCGGGTCGCGCACGTGATCCAGGTGGAGCGGGTGTGACCCCGGCGGGGGCGACGGGCGGCACGCCGGTGCCGTCCGCGACGGGGGTCGTCCCGACGGTGACGGGCGCGGGCGGGCACGTCCCGCACGGCGCCGCGGGGGCACCGGCCACGGGTGCGATCGCCACCACAGCGCTGCCCGCGCGCCGGCAGCCGCCGGTGCCGGGAGCCGAGCACGGCGGGCTCAGCGACGACCCGGAGTGGTACCGCACCGCGGTGTTCTACGAGGTGATGATCCGGTCGTTCTCCGACTCGGACGGCTCGGGCTCGGGCGACCTCAAGGGGCTCACCGCTCGGCTCGACTACCTGCAGTGGCTCGGCGTCGACTGCCTGTGGCTGCCGCCGTTCTACCCGTCCCCGCTGCGCGACGGCGGCTACGACGTGTCGGACTACACCGCGGTCGCCGCGCAGTACGGCACGCTCGAGGACTTCACCGACCTGGTCGCCGCGGCGCACGAGCGCGGGATGCGCGTCGTCGTCGACCTGGTGATGAACCACTCCTCCGACCAGCACCCGTGGTTCCAGGCGTCCCGGTCCGACCCGGACGGCCCCTACGGCGACTTCTACGTGTGGTCCGACGACAACACGAAGTACCAGGACGCGCGGATCATCTTCGTCGACACCGAGACGTCCAACTGGACGTTCGACCCGGTGCGGCGGCAGTACTTCTGGCACCGGTTCTTCAGCCACCAGCCCGACCTGAACTTCGACAACCCGCGGGTTGTCGAGGCGATGTTCGACGTCGCGCGGTTCTGGCTGCGGGTCGGCGTCGACGGGTTCCGGCTCGACGCGGTCCCCTACCTGTACGAGCGGGACGGCACCAACTGCGAGAACCTCCCGGAGACGCACCGGTTCCTGCGGGACCTGCGCGCGATGATCGACCGGGAGTTCCCCGGCCGGATCATGCTCGCCGAGGCCAACCAGTGGCCCGAGGACGTCGTGCACTACTTCGGCACCGAGGCCGAGCCCGAGTGCCACATGTGCTTCCACTTCCCCGTGATGCCGCGGATCTACTACTCGCTGCGCGACCAGCGGGCGACGTCGATCGTCGACATCCTCGCGGACACCCCGGCGATCCCCGGCGGCGGCCAGTGGAGCACGTTCCTGCGGAACCACGACGAGCTCACGCTCGAGATGGTGTCCACCGAGGAGCGCGCGTCGATGTACGGCTGGTACGCGCCCGACTCCCGGATGCGCGCCAACATCGGCATCCGCCGGCGGCTCGCGCCGCTGCTCGACGACTCCCGCAAGGAGATCGAGCTCGCGCACGCGCTGCTGCTGTCCCTGCCCGGGTCGCCCTGCCTGTACTACGGCGACGAGATCGGCATGGGCGACAACATCTGGCTCGCGGACCGCGACGCCGTGCGCACCCCGATGCAGTGGACGCCCGACCGGAACTCCGGCTTCTCGACCGCCGACCCCGGCAAGCTCTACCTGCCGGTGATCCAGTCGCTCGTGCACCACTACAACAACGTGAACGTCGAGGCACAGCTCGCGCAGACGACGTCGCTGCTGCACTGGGTGCGCGGCATGCTCATGGTCCGCCGGCAGCACCCGGCGCTCGGCGTCGGCACGTTCGAGGTGGCGCCCGGCGACAACGACGCCGTGCTGTCCTTCCTGCGGCGCGGGCCCGACGAGACGCTGCTCGTCGTCGCGAACCTGGCGTCCACTGCCCGGGCCACGACGGTGCGGCTGCCGGCGGAGCTGGCGGGCGCGGAGCTGCGGGACGTCTTCGGCGGGGCGCCGTTCCCGCCCGTCGGGGCCGACGGGACGGCCTCGTTCACGCTCGGCTCGCGCGACTTCTACTGGCTGGCGGTGACGACGGCATGACCGAGCGACGGGTGGCCCACGAGGACCGGGACGACGCGCTGGCGGCGCTGCTGGCGCCCTGGCTCCCGGGACGGCGCTGGTTCCCGATCAAGGGGGTCGACGCGCGGGTCACCGCGATCGGCGGCCTGACCCTCGCCGACCCGGACGGCGCCGCGGACGTGCGGCTCCTGCTGCTGCGCGCCGAGGGCGGCGGCACCGGCGCCGTGCTCCAGGTGCCCGTCGTGCTCGGCACCGACGTGGCCGACGGGGACGCGGCGCTGATCGGGCGGCTGCCCGACGGCACCGCGGTCGTCGACGGCGCCGGGCGGCCGGAGTTCGAGCGGGCCTGGCTGGCCGCCGCGGACCGGCCCGAGGGCGCGGCCCCGGCGGACGGCGACGCCCTGGGCGCGCTCGGCGCGCCGAAGGTCGTGCCGGGCGAGCAGTCCAACACCTCGGTGATCCTCCCCGGGGCCGGCCCCGACGGCAGCACCGCGATGCTCAAGGTGTTCCGCGGGCTGACCGAGGGCGACAACCCGGACGTCGACGTCCCGCGCGCGCTCGCCGAGGTCGGCTGGACCCACGTGCCGCGCCCGCTCGCCTGGCTCGGCGCCGAGTGGCCCGACGGCGACGGCACCGCGCACGGGCACCTCGGGGTGCTGAGCGCGTTCGTGCCGGGCGCGCACGACGGGTTCGAGCTGGCGTGCGACTTCGCGCGGCGCGGCGCGTCGTTCGCCGACCTCGCCGAGGACCTCGGGGAGGTCGTCGGGCAGATGCACCGGGCGCTGGCGCGGGCCCTGCCGGACGACGTGCTGCCGGCGGACGGGGCGCCGGACACGGGCGCCTCCGCCGCCGGGTCGTCCACGGGCCGGCACGCCGCCGACCCCGAGCCGGGCCTGTCCCCCGCCGCCGCGCGGGTCGCCGACGCGCTCGCCGCGCGGTTCGCCTGGGCGAGCGGGATCGTGCCGGAGCTCGAGGGGTTCGCCGACCCCGTCGCCGCGCTGGCCGAGCGCACCCGGCTGCTCGGCGACGTGCCGCACCGGCAGCGCGTGCACGGCGACCTGCACCTCGGGCAGGTGCTGCGCGGCGACGACACCTGGTACGTCCTCGACTTCGAGGGCGAGCCGCTGCTCCCCGTCGCCCAGCGCACGCGACCCGACCTCGCGCTCCGCGACGCCGCGGGCATGCTCCGGTCGTTCGACTACGCGGCCGCCGTCGGCGACGCGCCCGCCGCGTGGACCGAGGTCGCGCGCGCGGCCTTCCTCGCCGGGTACTCGGCGGAGAGCGGCGACCTCGACCCGGGCACCCGGGCGCACCTGCTCCGGGTGCTGGAGCTCGACAAGGCGCTGTACGAGGCCGTCTACGAGGCGCGCAACCGCCCGGACTGGCTGCCGATCCCGCTCGCGGGGGTGCAGCGGCTGATCGGCTGACGGCGCGTCCTGGCCGGGGGCGCCTGGCAGACTGCCCGGCGTGAGCCCCGCGACCCCGGCCGGCCTGCCCGGCGTTCCCGAGCCCGCTCCCACCCACGTGCTGCTGGTCGGTGACTCCGTCACGGACTGCGGCCGCCGCGCCGACCCCGAGGGCCTGGGCGACGGGTACGTCCGGCTGCTCGCCGAGGGCCCGCTGCGCGGCTGCCGCGTCACCAACCGCGGCGTCGGCGGCGACCGGGCCGTCGACCTCGCGGCGCGCTGGCAGGCCGACGTCCTCGCCGAGCGCCCCGACGTGCTGTCCGTCGCCGTCGGGATCAACGACACCTGGCGCCGCTACGACCGCGGCGCCACGACGCCCGCCGAGTCGTTCGAGGCCACCTACCGCGGCCTGCTCGGGTCCGCCCTGGCCGCCGGCGTGCGGCGCCTCGTCCTCGTCGAGCCGTTCGTCGTACCCGTGACCGCGGAGCAGGAGCGCTGGTGGGACGAGGACCTCGGCGCGAAGGTCGCCGTCGTGCACCGGCTCGCCGCCGAGCACGGCGCCGTCCTCGTCCCGGCGGGGACGCACCTCGCGGCCCTCGCGGCGGAGCACGGCGCCGCGGCGCTCGCCAGCGACGGCGTGCACCCGACGCCCGCGGGGCACCGGGCGCTGGCCGACCTGTGGTGGGCCGCCGCGGGCGGGTCGGTGCTGCGGGACTGAGTGGCGCCACCCGGCTGCGCGGCGTCTGGCTGCGCGAACGCCCGGGTGGTGGTTGGGTGGGGACATGAACCGCCCGGCCGAGACGTCGCCCGTCACCGTCGACCACGACACGCTGCGCGCCGTCGCCTCCGGCACGCACCACGACCCGCACTCCGTGCTGGGTGCGCACCTCACCCCGAGCGGTCTCGTCGTGCGGACCCTGCGCCCGCTCGCCGACGCCGTCGTCGTCGTCACCGAGTCCGGCAGCACGGCCGCCGAGCACGAGCAGGACGGCATCTGGGTCGCGCTGCTGCCCGAGACGCAGGTGGTCGACTACCGCCTCGACGTCACGTACGGTGCGGACACCCAGCGGCTCGACGACCCCTACCGCTACCTGCCGACCGTCCAGGAGCTCGACCGGCACCTCATCAAGGAGGGCCGGCACGAGCAGCTGTGGACCGTCCTCGGCGCGAACGTGCACCGCTACCCCGGCACCCTCGGCGACGTCGTCGGCACCGCGTTCGCCGTCTGGGCGCCCAACGCGCGCGCCGTCCGGGTCGTCGGCGACTTCAACCACTGGCAGGGCGCCCAGCACGCCATGCGGTCCCTCGGCGAGTCCGGGGTCTGGGAGCTGTTCGTCCCCGGCGTCGCCGCCGGGACCCGGTACAAGTTCGAGATCGTCGGCGCCGACGGCACCTGGCGGCAGAAGGCGGACCCGCTCGCCAAGGGCACCGAGGTCCCGCCGGCCACCGCGTCCGTCGTCGTCGAGTCCGACTTCACCTGGGGCGACCAGGACTGGATCGACCAGCGCCGCTCGCACGACCCGCACTCCGGGCCGATGAGCATCTACGAGGTGCACCTCGGCTCCTGGCGGCAGGGCCTGTCCTACCGCGAGCTCGCCGAGCAGCTCACCGCGTACGTGCTCGAGATGGGCTTCACCCACGTCGAGTTCCTGCCCGTGTCCGAGCACCCGTTCGGCGGCTCCTGGGGCTACCAGGTCTCGTCGTACTACGCGCCCACCTCCCGGTTCGGCCACCCCGACGACTTCCGGCACCTCGTCGACACCCTGCACCGCGCCGGCATCGGCGTCCTGCTCGACTGGGTGCCCGCGCACTTCCCCAAGGACGAGTGGGCGCTCGCCCGGTTCGACGGCACCCCGCTCTACGAGCACCCGGACCCGCAGCGCGGCGAGCAGCTCGACTGGGGCACCTACGTCTTCAACTTCGGCCGCAACGAGGTGAAGAACTTCCTCGTCGCCAACGCCACCTACTGGCTCGAGGAGTTCCACGCCGACGGCCTGCGCGTCGACGCCGTGGCCTCGATGCTCTACCTCGACTACTCGCGCGAGCCCGGCCAGTGGACCCCGAACGTGCACGGCGGCCGCGAGAACCTCGAGGCGATCGCGTTCCTTCAGGAGGCCAACGCCACCGCGTACCGGCGGACCCCGGGCGTCATGATGATCGCCGAGGAGTCCACCGCCTGGCCCGGCGTCACCACGCCCACGAGCGGCGGCGGCCTCGGCTTCGGCCTCAAGTGGAACATGGGCTGGATGAACGACACCCTCCGCTACCTCGCGGAGCTGCCGATCAACCGCCGCTACCACCACCACGAGGCCACGTTCTCGCTCGTGTACGCGTTCTCCGAGCAGTTCGTCCTGCCGATCAGCCACGACGAGGTCGTGCACGGCAAGGGCTCCGTCATGCGCAAGATGCCGGGTGACGACTGGCAGCAGCGCGCCGGCGTCCGCGCCCTGCTCGCCTACCAGTGGTCGCACCCGGGCAAGCAGCTGATCTTCATGGGCACCGAGTTCGCCCAGGGCACCGAGTGGGCCGAGTCCCGGTCGCTGGACTGGTACCTGCTCGACCACGCACCCCACCGCGGCGTCCAGTCCGCCGTGCGCGACCTCAACCGGTTCTACCGATCGCACTCCGCCATGTGGGCGCTCGACCACTCCCCCCAGGGTTTCGAGTGGATCGACGCGAACGACGCCGACCGCAACGTCCTCGCGTACCTGCGCCGGGACGACCGCGGCAACGTCGTCGCGGTCGTCGTGAACTTCTCCGGCGTCCCGCACGAGGACTACCGCCTCGCGCTCCCCCAGGGCGGCACCTGGATCGAGGCCGTCAACACCGACGCCGAGGAGTACGGCGGCTCCGGCGTGGGCAACCTCGGGCAGGTGCAGGCGCGACCCGAGCCGCACCACGGGCGGGCGTTCTCCACGACCCTGCGGGTCCCGCCTCTGGGCGTCCTGTACCTCGTGCCCGCGTAGCACCGACGCCCGGCCCGGCGGCCCCGCCGCAGGGGGTGCGGGGGGCGTAGGCGGCTGCACGACACCGGCCCCGCGCGCCCAGGGCACACGTGGCTGCTCGGCACCGGCCCCGCGCGCGGCCCCGGGACGAGCCTGAGGCCCGACAACGGCCCACTGCGCACCCAGAACGAGCCATCCTGCGCAGCACGCGCATCGCAGCGCCGGGCGAACGTGGCTGCTCGTCACGGGGCCAGCTCGCCACCGGGATGGCGTGGCTGGCCGACACCGGGCCGGCGCACCACCGGGCCGGCGCACCACCGGGCCAGCGCGTGACCGGGCTCACGCGGCTGCGTTCGCCCACCCGGCCCGCTGAGGCCAGGAGGGACAGCCGCCTCTGCTGCGGCCGCCGACTCTCCATTCGTGGCCTCTGCACGACCCGACGCGCACAGGCCGCGTGTGCAGACTCGGCGGGGATCCCGCCCCTCGGAACGCACTTCCGCCAGGTGGTGGACGTGGACTCCGGGGCGCGCGACCGGCCCGGGCGCTGCTCCGATCAGAGACGGAGCACGCCTGCCACCTCGAGACGCAGCGCCCACAACGAGCACGCAGCCGCGTTCACGCCGGCGGAGGCGCGAAACGTGGCGGCGCGCACAGGGTGCGGGAGCGACGCAGCGCCGACACCGAGTGGGCAGGAGATGCTGCCTCCAGCGGGCGGACAGCAGCATCTGCTGCCCGCTCGGTGACATGGGTGGGCTCGGAGCGGCCCCGCTCTGAGCAGGTCGGCGTGCGTGTGCCGGCGCTCGCGCGCGCACGCCGCACCGTGGGCTTTCCGGGGAAACAGAAAGAGCCACCCCCGAAGGGGTGGCTCTTTCTGAAATGATGTCCGGCGGCGTCCTACTCTCCCACACCCTGGCGAGTGCAGTACCATCGGCGCTGAAG
>NZ_JBYTEP010000062.1:0-21156 GCF_058792015.1 Cellulomonas sp. EB106-03-03-XG116 | reverse complement strand
GGCCCGGGGACGACGTCCCCGGGCCCGCCCGTGCGTCCGCGTGCCCCGGCCGGTGCCCGCATTTGCGAGGATGGCCCGATGACCGCCGAGCCCCGCCGCACGCCACGGACGACGCGCGCCCGCATGACCGCGACCGAGCGGCGTGCGCAGCTGCTCGACGTGAGCCGCCGGCTGTTCGCCGAGAAGGGCTTCGAGGGCACGTCGGTCGAGGAGATCGCCGCCCGCGCCGAGGTGTCCAAGCCGGTCGTCTACGAGCACTTCGGGGGCAAGGAGGGGATCTACGCCGTCGTCATCGACCGGGAGATCCAGGCGCTGACCAGCGCGCTCACCGGCGCGCTCGACGGCGGCGGCCACCCGAAGGTGCTCGTCGAGAGGTCCGCCCTCGCGCTGCTCGGCTACATCGAGGAGTCCGAGGACGGGTTCCGGATCCTGGTGCGCGACTCCCCGGTCGCGCAGGCGACGGGGACGTTCTCCAGCCTGATCGGCGACGTGGCGACCCAGGTCGAGCACCTGCTCGCGAACGAGTTCAAGCGGCGCCACCTCGACCCGCGGACCGCCCCCATCTACGCGCAGATGCTGGTCGGCATGGTCGCGCTCACCGGCCAGTACTGGCTCGACGCCCGCAGCCCGAAGAAGGCGGACGTCGCCGCGGCGCTCGTGAACCTGGCCTGGAACGGGCTGTCCGGCCTGGAGCGCCGGCCCCGGCTGACCAGCGCGCCCGAGGCCGGGAAGCGGTCCGTGCCGGCGCCGCGGGAGGGCACGTCCGGCGGCGACGCGCCGGCGACGCCCGAGGTCTGAGGGCGCCGTGCCCGAGGTGCCCGCGGCGACGCCGACCACGTCCCCGCCGGCCGCGTCCCGCCGCGCGGCGTCGCCCGTCGGCCCCGGCACCGCGACCGTCCGTCGGGGGGACGTGGTGGCGGCGGCGGTCACGCTCGCGCTCGGCGTCGCCGGGCTGCTCGCGCTGCCGGCGCTCGCGGCGATGGAGCCCGCCGACCCGGACCCGGTGCCGACGGCGGGCACGCCCGGCTGGTGGCTCGTCCTCGTCGCCCTGGCCGCGCAGGCCGGCGCGGTGGTCGTCGCGCGGGTGGCGCCGCGCCGCGCCCTGGTCGCCGTCACGGGTGTCCCGCTCCTCGCCGCGCTCGCCGGCGGCGGGCCCGCGGTGGCGGCGTCCGGGCTGCTCACGCTCGCCGTCGTGGTCGTCGTCTACCGCGCCGGCGTCACCGCCCCGCTCGCCCGCACCCGCGGGGCGCTCGCGCTGGCGGTCGTGCTGCTCGCGGTCGCGTCCGGCGTCGCCGGGGTCGAGGCGGCCGACGCGCCCGGGACGGCGCTCGTCGCGCTGGCGGCGACCGCGCAGGCGGTCGCCGTGGTCGCGCTCGGGCTGGTGCCGGCCCTGGTCGTGTCGTCGCGCCGGGCGGTGCGGGCGGCGCAGGAGGGGGAGCTGCGCGCGCTGGCCGGCGAGCAGGAGGCCCGGGTCCGCACGGCGCTGGCGGAGCAGCGGACCGCGATGGCCCGCGAGCTGCACGACCTCGCGGCGCACCACCTGTCCGGGATCGCGCTGATGGCGTCGGCGATCGACCGGCAGATCACGACCGACCCCGAGGCCGCGCGCGCCGGCGTGCGGGAGGTGCGCGAGCAGAGCCGGGTGGTGCTGGCCGACCTGCGCCGGCTGGTCGGGCTGCTGCGGGAGGACGACGGCGCGGAGACGTCGGCGCTCACGCTCGCAGCGGTGCCGGACCTGGTGGCCGCCGCGCCCGGCGCCCCCGGCGACGTGACGCTGGACGTGCTGCGCAGGGACGGGCCGGACGGGGCGGACGGCGCCGTGCTCGGCGCGCGCGTCGGGCCGCTCGCCCAGCTCGCCGGGTACCGGATCGTGCAGGAGGCGCTCGCGAACGTCCGGACGCACGCGCCCGGGGCGGCCTGCCGGGTGACGCTGGACGACCGGGGCGCCGACGCCGTCGTGCTGACGGTGCGCAACGGCGTGCCCACCGGGGACGTCCCCGCCGGCGACGTCCCCGCACGCGACCCCGCGCACCCCGGGTACGGGCTGCGCGGGATGCGGGAGCGCGCGGAACTGGTGGGCGCCGACCTGCGGCACGGCCCGACGCCCGACGGCGGCTGGGAGGTCCGGCTCGTGCTGCCGCGCGAGCCCCTGACGGAGGGAGGCGCCCCGTGATCCGGGTGCTCATCGCCGACGACCAGCCCCTGGTGCGCGCCGGCCTGTCCGCGCTGCTCGCCGCCGAGCCCGACCTCGAGGTCGTGGGCGTCGCGGCCGACGGCGACGAGGCGGTCGCGCTGGCCCGCACCGCCGAGCCCGACGTGGCGGTGCTCGACATCCGGATGCCCGGCCGGGACGGGATCAGCGTCGCGCGCGAGCTCTGCGGGCCGGAGGCGGAGCGGCCGGTGCCGGTCCTCGTGCTGACGACGTTCGACCTCGACGACTACGTGTTCGGCGCGCTCGAGGCGGGCGCGTCCGGGTTCCTGCTCAAGGACGCCGAGCCGGAGGAGATCGTCCGGGCGGTCCGGCACGTCGCCGCGGGGCGCGGGACGCTCGACCAGGCGCTGACCCACCGGGTGCTGCGCGAGTTCGCGGACCGGCGGCGGCTGCAGCCGGTGACGGTGCAGCGCGGGGCGGACGTGCTGACCGCCCGGGAGCAGGACATCCTCCGGCTGCTCGCGCAGGGGATGTCGAACGAGGAGATCGCCGCGGAGCTCGTCGTCGAGGTGTCGACGGTGAAGTCCCACCTCGCCCGGATGATGCCGAAGCTCGGGGTGCGGTCCCGGCTGCAGGCGGTCGTGTGGGCGTACCAGAACCGGGTGGTCACGGTCCCCGACGAGGGGTGAGCGGCCCGGCGCGGTCGGCCGGGCGGGGGAGCGGTTGCGTCGAAGGATGCAGGCCCGCGGGTTCCGTCGCAGGCGGCTGGAGGGCGGGGGTGCCGGATTCCTAGCGTCGAGGGGACGCAGGAAACCCCAGACGAGGAGACCGGCCATGAGCGCCACCGCACCCACCCCGACCAGCCCCGCGAGCCCGCCGCGCACCGCGTCGGAGCCCGCCGTGCTGCTGGACCGGGTCCACCGCACCTACCCCAACGGCCGCGGCACGGTCGCGGCGCTCGCGGGCGTCTCCCTGGCGCTCGCACCCGGCTCGTTCACCGCGGTCATGGGGCCGTCGGGGTCCGGGAAGTCGACGCTGCTGAACGTGTCCGCGGGCCTGGACCGCCCGTCGAGCGGGCGGGTCGTGGTCGGCGGGTCCGACCTGACGGCGATGTCGCCCGACGCGGTGACCCGGCTGCGCCGGGACCGGATCGGCTTCGTGTTCCAGGCGTACAACCTGGTGGGCCACCTCACCGTGGCCGAGAACATCGCGCTGCCCCTGCTGCTCGGCGGCCGGGAGCCCGACGCCCACCTGCGCCGCTACCTGATGGCGGCCGTGGGTCTCGAGGGCATGGACGACCGGCTGCCCGGCGAGCTGTCCGGCGGGCAGGCGCAGCGCGTCGCGATCGCCCGCGCGCTGATCACCCGGCCCGCGGTGGTCTTCGCCGACGAGCCGACCGGCGCGCTCGACTCGCACACCGGCGGCCAGGTGCTGGAGGTGCTGCGCTCGACCGCGCAGACCCTCCAGCAGACGCTGGTGCTGGTGACGCACGACGCGCAGGTCGCCGCCGCGGCGGACCGGGTGCTGTTCCTGGCCGACGGCCTGATCGCCGGCCACCTCGACGCGCCGACGACCGAGCAGGTCACGGCCCGCATGATCGAGCTGGGCCGATGAGCGCCGTCGGGGCCATGGCCCGGTCCGCCGTCCGCGTGCACCTCGGCAGCCTGGCCGGCAGCGCGCTGGTCGTGGCGCTCGCGGCCGCGCTGCTCACCGCGACGGGCGTCTGGGTGGAGGCCGGGGCCCGGCTCGCCGCCGGGGCGTCCGACGACCCCGCTGCGTCGATGCTGCTCGCCGTGGCGTCGTCGTTCGCCGGGACCGCGGTGCTCATCGCGCTGCTGGTGGTGGCGTCGACCTTCGCCGGGGCGCTGCGGCCGCGGGCGCGGGAGTTCGCGCTGCTGCGGGCGGTCGGCGCGACGACCGGCCAGGTCCGGCAGCTGGTCACCGCCGAGGTGCTGCTGGTGTTCGCGGTCGCCGCGCCGCTCGGCGCGCTGCCGGGGCTGCTGCTCGCCCCGCTGCTGTCCGACGTGCTGGTCGCGGGCGGGGTGGTGCCCGCCGGGTACGCGCCCACGCTGTCGCCGTGGCCGGTGCTCGGCGCGCTGGCGCTGCTGGTGCCGACGGCGCTGCTCGGTGCGCGGCTGGCGGGCCGGGAGAGCGCGCGCCTGAGCCCGGCGAGCGCCGTGCAGCAGGCCGCGGTCGAGCCCCGGGGCATCCCGCGGGCGCGCGCCGTGACGGCCGCCGTCCTGGTCGCCGCGGGGCTGGTCGCCGCGCTGGTGCCGTTCGCCCTGCCCGGGATCGCGGGCGCCGCCGCCGCGACGACCTCGGCGATCGTGCTGCTGATCGCCGCCGCGCTCGTCGGGCCGCTGCTCGTCCGGTGGGGCGCGGAGCGCGGGCTGCGGCTCACCCGCGGGTCCCGCGCCGTGCCGACGCTGGCGCTGACCAACGCCCGCGGGTTCTCCCGCCGGCTCACCGGGGCGGTCCTGCCGCTCGCGCTGCTGCTCGCGCTCGGCACCGTGCAGTCCGGGGCGAACGCGGCGCTCGTCGACGCGGCCGAGCAGCAGGTGCGCGACGGGGTGGTGTCGGACGTCGTGGCGCAGGACCCCGGGTCCGCCGGGGTGCCGGAGGCGGCGGCGACCGAGGTCGCGGCGCTGCCGGGCGTCGCGGCCGCGGGCGTCACCGCCGGCGTGCCCGCGCAGGTCCGGGTCGACGCGGAGGACGAGGACCTGCCGTTCCTCGACGGGCTGTCCTGGGAGCCGACCACGCTCCGCACGGTCCCGGCCGAGACCACCCTGCTCGACCCCGACGTGCGGTCCGGCTCGCTCGACGACCTCGGCCGGGACGGGACGATCGCCGTGAGCAGCGAGGCCGCGCTCGGCAGCACCGGGCTGGGGAAGCCGGTCGAGGTGCGGGTCGGCGGCGAGTCCGTGGAGCTGACCGTGGTCGCCGTCTACGAGCGGGGGCTCGGCCTGGGCGACTACCTCGTCGGCTCCGGGTCGGCCGTCGCCGCGGGGGCCGAGGGCGGCGTGCTGCTCGTCCGGGCCGACGACCCGGCCGCCGCCGGGGACGTGCGTGCCGCCGTCGCGGCGACCGGGCTCGACGTCACCGACCCCGCCGGGTACGCCGCGTCCGTGCGGGACGCGGCCGCGGGGGAGCAGGGGCTGTCGACCGCCCTGCTCCTGGCGCTGCTGGCGTTCGTCGCGGTGGCCGCCGGGACCACGCTGGTCGGGCTGGTCGGGACCCGGCGGGCGGAGCTCGCGCTGCTGCGCCGCACGGGCGCGACGCGGGCGCAGCTGATCCGGATGGTGGCGGCTGAGTCCGCGCTGATCACCGGCACGGCCGTCGCGGTGGGGCTGGCCGCGGTGCTGCCCGCGCTGCTCGGCGTCGGGCAGGGGCTGCTCGGGGTGCCGGTGCCGGTGCTCGACCCGGTGGTGCTGGGCGGGCTGCTGGCGGTCGTGGCGCTGATCGGGCTGACGCTGCCGGTGGCGGCGGCGGTCCGCGCGACGCGGCCGTCGGCCGGGGGGCTGGCGGCCCGGGCGGGGTGAGGCCCCGCACGCGCACCGGTTCGCCTACGGTTTCCGGCCCCGCCACCGCCGATCGTGGTGGGCGGGGCCGGAAACCGTAGGCCGCGCTCCGACCCGCCACCGGCCGGCCGGCCCGCCGGGCGCCCGTCACACGGTCGCCGAGAGCACCGCCTCCAGGGAGTCCGGGGCCAGCAGCGTGTCGATCGCGATCAGCGCCAGCCCCGTCACCCCCGCGAGCTCGCCCAGGTCCGACGGCCCGACCACCAGGTCGCGCGTCGCCAGCGGCAGGGTCTGCTGGTACATCCGCTCCCGGATGCCGGACAGCAGCACCTCGCCGCACTGCGCCAGCTGCCCCGACAGCGCGATCCGCCGCGGGTTCAGCACGCTGACCAGGCCGGCCACCGACTCGCCGATCGCCCGGCCCGCCGCCCGCACCAGCCGCACGGCCTCCATGTCGCCCTGCTGGACCAGCGCCACGACGTCGCCGGTGCGCCGCACGTCCCGCCCGAGGTCCGCGAGCTGCCGGACCAGCGCCCAGCCCGCGGCGTAGGTCTCGAGGCAGTCGAGGTTGCCGCAGTGGCAGGGGCGCGGCTCGGGGTCGGTGTGCAGGGCGCGGGTGTGCCCCACGTCGCCGGCCGCGCCCTTGTCCCCGCGCACGATGCTGCCGTTGAACACCAGGCCCGCGCCGATGCCGGTGCCGACCTTGAGCCCGATGAGGTTGTCCGCGCCGGTGAGCCGCGCCTCCGCGACGGCCCGCGCGTTGACGTCGTTCTCGACCACGACCGGGCCCCGGTACCGGGGCCGGAACGCGGCGGCGATGTCGAAGCCGTCCCAGCCGGTCATGATCGGCGGGTTCACCACCCGGTGCGCCGCGAACTCCACCGGCCCGGGGACGCCGACCGCGACCGCCCAGACGTCGTCCGGCGAGGCGAGCTCGTCGAAGCCCTCCTGCACCATGGCCAGCACCTTCTCCGGGCCGGCCCACACCTCGACGTCCCGGGACAGGTCCGCGACGGGGCGGCCGGCGAGGTCGCAGACGGCCAGCGTGAAACCCATCGCGCCGATGTCGGCGGCGAGCACCCGGGCGCGGTCGGCGGCGAACTCGAACCGGCTGGACGGCCGGCCGCCGCTGGACTCCGCGCCGCCGATCTCCCGGATCAGGCCGGCGCGCTCGAGCGAGCCGAGGCGCTGGTTCACCGTCGACCGGGACAGCCCGGTCTGGTCGATGACCTCCATGCGGCTCAGCGCGCCGAGCGTGCGGAACAGGTCCAGCACGTCGGCCGTGTGGCCGGTCACCTGCGGCATCGGCTCGCCTCCTGGGTGCACGTCGGGTCGGGACCCACGTTACCGCGAACTCTGCCGAGAAGTGGCCGGACTTTTGGGTTGACGTCAATCAAAAGGGGTCGTAGTTTCGGAGTTACGGGCACACGGTGGTGCCCCTGGAGGCCAAGGATCGCCATGTCCCACGCACCCTCGAAGTCCCGGACCGCACTCGTCGCCGCCGCGGCCGCCGCGACCGTCGCCCTCGCGCTGGCCGCCTGCTCGGACAGCGGGAGCTCCGGCGGCGGCTCGACCACCGCGTCCGGCGGTGGCGGCGACAAGATCGCCGCCGTCATCAAGGGCCTCGACAACCCGTTCTTCCAGGCCATGCAGCAGGGCATCGAGGAGACCGCGCAGACCGACGGCGTCGACGTGACCGTGCAGGCCGCGGCCGACATCGGCGACACCACCGGCCAGGCGGACAAGCTCTCCGCCCTCGCCGGCCAGGACTTCGGCTGCTTCGTCGTCAACCCGATCAGCGGCACCAACCTGGTCCAGGCGCTCGCCCCTGTCGGCGCCGCCGGCACCCCCGTCGTCAACATCGACAACCCGATCGACGCCGACGCCGCCTCGGCCGCGAACCTCGACATCGCCACCTACATCGGCACCGACAACGAGGCCGCGGGCGGCAAGGCCGGCGACTTCGTGGTGAGCAAGGTCGCCGCCGGCTCGAAGGTCGCCATCATCGGCGGCGTCTCGGGCGACGTGACCAGCGCCGCGCGCGTCGACGGCTTCAAGGCCGCCGTGGGCGACACGGTCGACGTGGTCCAGGAGGAGGCCGCCGACTGGAAGCGCGACGTGGCCCTCACCAAGGCGACCGACATCATCGCCGCGAACCCCGACATCACGGCCTTCTTCGCCGCGAACGACGACATGGGCCTCGGCATCGTCAAGGCCGTCGAGAACGCCGGCCGCACCGGCGAGATCACCGTGGTGAGCGTCGACGGCAACCAGGACGCGCTGCAGTCCGTGCTCGACGGCGGGCTGAGCGCCACCGTGGCGCAGTACCCCTACGCGATCGGCTCGCTCGGCGTCCAGGCCTGCGAGGTCGCGACCGCGGGCACCGACCTGCCCGCCGACATCGAGTCGCCCACGGCCCTCGTGGACGCGAGCACCGCGCAGCAGGCGCTCGACGCGTTCCCGCAGCCGTTCCAGGAGTTCGACAACCCCCTGACCGACCTCCTGCCCTGATCCGCGCGGGGCGGCGCCGACTCCCTGCACCGCGCCGCCCCGCGCGCTCCACCCCCGCAGCCCGCCCGTCCCGCGCCGCCGCCCGCGGCGCCGACCGGAGAGAGCCCTCGTGACCACCACCGCAACGCCGACGACGTCGGCACCCCCGCCCACGCGCCGCGCGGTCAGCGCGCTCGCCGAGGCGCGGCACCTGAGCTTCTGGGCGGAGAACGCCGCCCCGATCGGCCTGGTCGTCCTGGTCGTCGTGTTCAGCATCCTCAGCCCGACGTTCCTCACCCTCGGCAACATCCAGGCGATGCTGGTCGCCGGCGCGATCCTGGTGATCCTCGCCGTCGCCCAGTCGTTCGTCATCACGACCGGCGGCATCGACCTGTCGATCTCGGCGACCATGACGATCGGCGCGGTCGGCTTCGGCCTCGCGTTCCAGGCCGGGCTGTCGTTCTGGCCCGCCGCCGTCGTGGGCGTGCTGTCGGCGACCGTCATCGGCGTTGCGAACGGCCTGCTGATCGCGAAGGGCAAGGTCACCGACTTCATCGCGACGCTCGGCACGCTGGGCGTGGCCACCGGCGCCGCGCTCATCCTCACGGACGGCAAGCCGATCAGCGTGTTCAGCCCGGAGCTGCTCCGGCTCACCACCGGGAAGATCGGCTTCGTCGGCTACCCGTTCATCGTGGCGCTGGTCGTCGGCGTGCTGGCCTGGGTGGTCATGTTCCGCACCCGGTACGGGCTGCACGTGCAGGCGGTCGGCGGCAGCGAGGAGGCGTCGGTCGCCAACGGCGTCAAGGCGCCGCGGGTCCGGATCGCCGTGTACGTCTGGGCGGCCGCGCTGGCCGGCATGGCGTCCCTGCTCCTGGTCGCGCGGATCGGCGCGGCCGAGCCGGCGATCAACACGAACTACCTGCTCAACTCGATCGCCGCGGTCGTCCTGGGCGGGGTCAGCCTGTCCGGCGGGCGAGCCAAGATCGTCGGCCCGGTCCTCGGCGCGCTGCTGCTCACCGCCCTGACCAACGGGCTCACGCTGCTCGCCGTCTCGCAGTTCTACCAGCCGCTCGCCGTGGGACTCGTCGTCGTCCTCGCGGCCCTGCTCACGAGGTTCCAGAAGCGATGACCACCACCGTGCCCGCGACCGACCAGGGCGTCGACCTGGTCCTGACCGCGGAGAACATCACCAAGTCGTTCGGCGGCGTGCACGCCCTCAAGGGCGCGTCGATCACGATGCGCCGCGGCGAGGTCACCGCGCTCATCGGCGACAACGGCGCCGGCAAGTCCACCCTGGTGCGCTGCCTGTCGGGCATCCACCGGCCGGACGGCGGCACCATCACCCTCGGCGGCGAGCGGGTCCAGCTGGACTCGCCGCTCGCCGCCCGGGCGCACGGCATCGAGACCGTGCAGCAGAACCTCGCGCTCGTCGAGGACCTGACCGTCTGGCAGAACTTCTTCGTCGGGCGGGAGATCACCAAGGGCGTCGGCCCGGTCCGGTTCCTCGACCGCGCGGCCATGCGGACCAAGGCCGAGGCGCTGCTCGGCGGGCTCGCCGTCAACGTCCCGCCGGTGACCTCGCGCGTGCGCCGCCTGTCCGGCGGGCAGCGGCAGGCGGTCGCGATCGCCCGCGCCGCGGGCTGGGGCAGCTCGATCGTCATCATGGACGAGCCGACCGCGGCCCTCGGCGTGCAGGAGACCGCCCGCGTGGAGGCGGTGATCCGCAAGCTCCAGGACTCGGGCGTCGCGGTGCTGCTCATCAGCCACAACTTCGACCAGGTCCTGCGGCTCGCCCAGCACGTGTGGGTGATGCGCGCCGGCCTGGCGGTCGCCGAGCGGCGCGCGGACCAGACCTCGGGCGACGAGCTCGTCGCGCTGATCACCGGGGCGAAGGCCGCGTGAGCGCGGCGGGCGGGGGCGGGCTGCCGCCCCTCGGGGTGCACGCCGGGCTCTGGGGCTTCGGCTGGGCGCCGCAGCAGGCGGACCGCACGATCGGGGCCGCGGCGCGGGCGGGGTACGACCTGATCGAGGTCCCCGCCGTCGACCGGGTGCTGCTCGACTGGCGGGACACCGCCGCGGCGCTCGACCGGCACGGGATCGCCCCGGCGGTGTCGCTCGCGCTCGGCCCGGACGACGACCTCACCTCGCCGGACCCGGCCGTGGTCGCCCGCGGCCGGCACCGGCTCGGCGAGGCCGTCGCGTTCGCGGCCGCGATCGGGTCGACCTACGTCGGCGGCGTGACGCACTCGGCGATGCGCCGGTACCTCGAGCCGCCGACCGCCGCGGGTCGCGCGAGCGCCGTCGCCATCCTGCGCGACGTCGCCCTCGAGGCGGCCGGGCACAGGGTGACCCTCGGCGTCGAGTACGTGAACCGGTACGAGTCGAACCTGCTCAACACCGCCGCCCAGGCGCTCGCGTTCGTCGAGGACGTCGGCGCGGACAACGTCGTCGTGCACCTCGACACGTTCCACGCCGCGCTGGAGGAGACCGACGTCGTCGCCCCGGTCGCGGTGGCCGGGCACCGGCTCGGCTACGTGCACGCCTCCGAGAACCACCGGGGCGCGCTCGGCACCGGGACGGTCGACTGGCCCCGGCTGCTGCGGGCGCTGCTCGCCGC
Organism: Cellulomonas sp. EB106-03-03-XG116; assembly: GCF_058792015.1. Taxonomy (NCBI): domain Bacteria; kingdom Bacillati; phylum Actinomycetota; class Actinomycetes; order Micrococcales; family Cellulomonadaceae; genus Cellulomonas; species Cellulomonas sp. EB106-03-03-XG116. The sequence goes on along the minus strand of NZ_JBYTEP010000062.1, from coordinate 10,379 downwards.
CGGGTACACCGGTCCGATCACCGTCGAGTCGTTCGCGCGCGACGTCGTCGGGCCCGCCTCGGCCGTCGACATCGGGCTGTGGCGGGCGCAGTGGACCGACCCCGACGAGGTCGCGGAGGCCTCGGTCCGGTTCCTGCGCGCCCAGCTCGCCGCCGCCGCGCTGTCGCTCGCCGCCCCGGCGCCCGTGCCGGCCTGACCCCACCGACCACCCACCACCCACTGCGAACGGAACCGCCATGACCAACCTGCTCGGCGTCCACGCCCTCGTCTTCGCCGGCGGCACCTCGCCCGCGGAGATGACCCAGATCATCCGGCAGACCCGCGAGGCCGGCTACGACCTCCTCGAGCTGTCGCTGCACGACTCCCCGGCGCTGGACGTCGTGGCCGCGCGCGCGGACCTCGAGGCCGCCGGCCTCGGCATCGTCTGCTCCCGCGGCCTCGCCTTCGACGCCGACGTGTCCAGCGACGACCCCGCGGTCGTCGAGCGGGGCGCGGCGCTGCTGCAGGACTCGCTGCGGATCACGCACGAGCTCGGCGGGACCCACTTCACCGGGGCGCTGTACAGCGCGCTCGGCAAGTACGGCCGGCCGCTGTCGACGGCGGGCCGGGCCAACGTCGTCGCCACCCTCACCGACCTCGCCGCCGAGGCCGCGGGGCGGGGGATGACGCTCGGCCTGGAGATCTGCAACCGGTACGAGACCAACGTGATCAACACGGCCGCCGACGCGCTGCGGCTGGCCGACGACATCGGCCAGGACAACGTGCTGATCCACCTCGACACGTACCACATGAACATCGAGGAGTCCGACCTCGTGCGGCCGGTGCTGCTGGTCGGCGACCGGCTCGGCTACGTGCACATCGGGGAGAACCACCGCGGCTACCTGGGCAGCGGGCACCTCGACCTCACCGGGTTCTTCCACGCGCTCGCGGCCGTCGACTACACCGGGCCGATCACGTTCGAGTCGTTCTCCTCCGCGGTGGTCTCGCCGACGCTGTCGAACGACCTGGCGATCTGGCGGAACCTGTGGAGCGACGGCCCGGCGCTGGCGGCGCACGCGCACCGGCACATGACGAGCCTGCTCGAGGCGAACCGTGCCGCCTGAGGGGGCGGGGGCCGCGGTCGCGGACCTCGGGGCGCTCGCGGCCCGCGTGCGCGAGCTCGCCGACCGCACCGGCCGGCGGGTCGTCGTCGGCATCGCGGGCAGCCCCGGGGCCGGCAAGACGACGCTCGCGCTCCGGCTCGTGGCGGCGCTCGGCCCGGACGCGGTGCACCTGCCGATGGACGGGTTCCACCTGGCCAACGACACCCTCGACCGGCTCGGCCGGCACGACCGCAAGGGCGCGCTGGACACCTTCGACGGCTGGGGGTTCCTCGCCCTGCTGCGCCGGGTGCACGCCGAGACCGACCACCCCGTGTACGTGCCGAGCTTCCGGCGGGAGGTCGACGAGCCGGTCGCGGCCGAGCTCGCGGTCGAGCCGCACCACGCGGTCGTCGTGGTCGAGGGGAACTACCTGCTGGTCGACGAGGGCCCGTGGGCGCAGGTCCGGGACGCGCTGGACGACGCGTGGTTCTGCGCGACGCCCGGCGGCGAGCGGGAGCGGCGCCTGGTGGACCGGCACACCCGGCACGGGCGGACGGTCGAGGCCGCGACGGCGTGGGCCACGGAGGTCGACGGACGGAACGCGGTCCTCATCGAGTCGACGCGCGACCGGGCGGACCTGGTGGTCTCGGGCGAGCTCGTCGCCGGGTGACGCGGCCGGGCGCTCAGTCCGCGGTGGTCCCCGCCGATGGGGGTGGACGACAGCACCGCCGCTAGCCCGAGGAGACGCACCGCATGTCCACCGCCACCGTGCCGCACGACAAGGCCGACCAGCTGGAGAAGGTCCAGGCCGGTCTCATCCAGGGCGAGCAGGTCTACGCCGTCTACGACTGCACCGGCGCGGGCACGGGGTTCGTCGGGATCACGAACCTGCGCGTGATCCTGCAGGACAAGTCGTTCGTCGGCGGCAAGAGCGCCGTCACCTCGCTGCCGATCCGGTCGATCACCTCGGTGTCGTTCGTGTCGGACAAGTCGATGTTCGGGAAGTTCGCGTCGTCCGCGACGCTCGCCATCACCGCGGGCTCGACGGTGCACGAGGCGACGTTCCGCGGCGACGACAAGGCGCGGCACGTGCACGACACGGTGCTCTGGCTCATCGCCTCGGGCGGGCGTTGACGGCCCGGGCCGAGCGGCTCACGCGGCCCCGGCGCCCGACCCCGGGTGGACGGGCCCCGGGGCCCGATCCGGCCGCAGGGGGACGACGGCGCGGTGCGGTGCGCGGTCGGATGGGACCGTGAGCACCGCCGTCCCCGCCCCGCACGCCGTCCCGTCCCGGCCGGAGCCCGCCTCCGTGGCGGGCCGCCCCCGCCTCCTCGGCCTCCCGGCGCCCGCCGCGCTCGCCGCCGCCGTCGGCGCCGGGCTGGGGGTCGGGGCGCTGACCTCGTTCGGCCAGACCCTGCTCGGCAGCACCTGGTTCGCCGGGCTGGCCAACGCCGTGAGCCCCTGGCTCGTGGCGTCGTTCCTCGTGGGCGCCCTGGCCCGGCGCGGGTGGGTCGCGGCGCTCGCGGGTCTGGTGGCGTGCGTGGGCCAGGTCGCCGGCTACTACCTGGTGGCCGACCTGCGCGGCTTCGCGGTCGGAGCGTCGTCCGTCGCGGTGTGGGCGGTGTCGGGCGTCGTCGGCGGGCCGGTGTTCGGCTGGGCCGGGCGGCTCTGGCGGACGGCGACGGGGACGTGGCGCGGCCTGGGCCCGGCGCTGCTCGCGGGGTGCTGGCTGGCCGAGGCGGTCGTGACGTGCGCGGTCGTGCTGCGGTACGGCGACGACGCGGTGGTGTTCGCGGCGGTCGCGGCCCTGCTGGTGCTGCTGCTCGGCCGGGTCGGCGGCCAGACCCGCGCGGTGCTGCGCTGGCTCCCGGCCGCGGCGGTCGTCGGCGCGTCCGGCTTCGCCGCGCTGCACCTGGCCCTCGGGTAAGCCGGATAGGCGGGCGCCCGGGGCGCGAGTGGATCCCTCGGGGCAGACACGCCCGGGCGTGTCCGTGCGAGTGGATCCATCCGCGGTGTCGCGGCGCCCCCCGGCGCACCCCCAGGAGGGCGTCGGGAGGAGCCGCCGGGCGGGCCTGCGTAGGAGCCCGCCCGGCGGGGTCGGTCAGGCCTCGCCGAGGAGGACCCGCGCCACGTCGGCGTCCAGCCCGGCGCGGACCGCGGCCCGGGCGGACTCCGCGTCCGGCGCGGCCAGCGCGGCCGCCGCCAGCGTCCGGCAGGCGTCCAGCGTCAGCGAGCGCAGCGCGTAGCGCGCCGCGGGCACCCGGCCCGCCGCCATCGACAGGCTGGTGATGCCGAGTCCGGCGAGCACGAGCGCCATCAGCGGGTCGGAGGCCGACTCGCCGCAGACGCCGACGGGCTTGCCGACGCGCACGCCCGCCGAGGCCGTCGCGGCGACGAGCGACAGCACGGCCGGCTGCCACGGGTCCAGCAGGTCGGCGAGCTCGCCGCGCAGCCGGTCGGCGGCCATCGTGTACTGCGCCAGGTCGTTGGTGCCCAGGGACACGAAGTCGACCTCGGCCAGGATCGCCTCGGCGAGCAGCGCGGCCGCGGGGACCTCGACCATGACACCGACCTTGACGATGCCCACCTCGCGCGCGGCGGACGCGAACGCGCGGGCCTCGGCGGGGGTCGCGATCATCGGGGCCATGACCCAGACGTCGGCCTGCCGGTCCGCGGGCAGCGCGTGGACGGCCGCGCCCAGCGCCTCGAGCTGCCGGGAGACGATGCCCGGCAGCGACCGGACCAGCCGGTAGCCCCGGACGCCGAGCGCCGGGTTCTCCTCGTCGGCCTGGGTGGCGAACGCCAGCGGCTTGTCGGCCCCCGCGTCGAGCGTGCGGATGACGACCTTGCGGCCCGCGTACGCCTCGACGACCTTCGCGTACGCGGCGGTCTGGTCGGCGACGGCGGGCTCGGCGCGCGCGTCGAGGAACAGCACCTCGGTGCGGAACAGGCCCACGCCCTCGGTGCGCGGCGCGGCCGAGCGGGCGTCGTCGGGGGTGCCGACGTTGGCGAGCAGCGGGACCGCGTGGCCGTCGGCGGTGGCGCCCGGGCCGGTGACGGCGGCCACGACGGCCTCGTCCTCGGCGCGGCGGGCGACGCGGTCGGCGGCCTCGGCGGACGGCGCCACCTCGACGGTGCCGGCCGCGGCGTCGACGAGGACCGGCGTGCCGGCGGGCAGGGCGGTGGCGCCCGCGACCCGGACCACGCACGGCAGGCCCAGCTGGCCGGCGACGATCGCGGTGTGGCTGGTCGGGCCGCCGAGCTCGGTGACGATCGCGGCGACCTTCGACAGGTCGAGCGCCGCGGTGTCGGCGGGGGACAGGTCGTCCGCGACCACGACGGCCGGGGCGTCCAGCGTCGCCAGGCCGGGCTCCGGCACGCCGAGCAGCCGGGCGACGGCGCGGTGCCGGACGCTGCGCAGGTCGGTGGCCCGCTCGGCGAGGTCGCCGCCGGCGGCGGTGAACACGGCGGCGAAGCCCTCGACGGCCTGGTCCAGCGCGGTGGCCGGGCCGGTGCCGGCGTGCACCAGCCGGGCGGCCTCGGCGGCGAGCGCGGGGTCGCCGGCCATGGTGGCGGCGGCCTCGAGCATGTTCTGCAGGTCGGCGTTGCCGGTCGCGGCGGACCGGGCGCGCAGGTCGTCGCCGACCTCGGCGAGCACCGCGCGCAGGCGGGCCTCGGCGGCGGCCGGGTCGGCGGGCGCGGGCTCGTCGGCCGGGATCGCGGGCGGGGCGGCGACCCGGGCGACGGGGGCCAGCGCGACGCCGCGCCCCACGCCGATCCCGGCGAGCACGGTGCCGGCGGCAGGAGCCCCCGCGGGGGCCGCGTCGACGGTGGTCACGCCTGCTCCACCAGGTCCAGGTCGCTCTCCAGCAGGGCGGCCAGCTCGTCGAGCAGCGCCTCGGCGTCGTCGGCGGTGGAGCTCAGCTCGACCGCGTCGCCGTGCTGCAGGCGCAGGCCCATCACCGACAGGATGCTCGAGGCGTCCACGCCGGGCTCGCCCTCGCGGCCGATCAGGACGGGGTGGCCGCCCTCGGCGGCCTTGCGCGTGACCAGCGACGCCGGACGGGCGTGCAGGCCGGTGGCGGTGGCGACTCGTGCTCGACGTCGAGGCATGGGGGACTTCCCTTCTCGTCGCGCCGCCCTGCGTCGGACGGCGCGCCAGGGCAACAAAAAAGACCTGAGGCGTCCGACGCTCGCCGGTGCCTCAGGTCTTGCCTGAACCGCTCAGTAACAACCCTGGTGGCGTCAGTTGTACGGGGGCGGCGGGCGCGGCGTCAAACGCCCGGGTCACCCCACGAAGATGCAGAACGGGTGGCCCGCCGGGTCCGCGAACACGTACAGCGGCTCGTCCGGGTCGTCCCGGCGGTCGAGCAGCACGCGCGCGCCCAGCGCCTCCGCCCGGTCCCGCTGGGCGTCCAGCGTCGCGCCGTCGGGCACCGTCATGTCCAGGTGCAGCTGCTGCGGGACCGCCGGCTCCGGCCACGTCGGGGGCGTGATCTCGGGCACCTTCTGGAACGCCAGCGGCCACAGCCCGTCGCCGCGCAGCACCAGCCAGTCGTCGCCCTGCGGGTCCGGCTCCCCGGGCGCGGGCGGCTCGTCCCCGGCGCGGTACTCCATGCCCAGCAGCGCCCGGTAGAACTCCGCGAGGCCCCGCGGATCGGTGGTGTCCAGCACCGTCTGCACGACCCGGGGCCGTGCGGCGCCGGGGGCGGTCGCGTCCGTCATGGCGGCTCTCCTCGCGGGACCGGCGGGCACCCGGCCGGCGCCCGCGCCGGTCCCATGATGGTGCCGCCGGGCCGGACCCGCGACGGCGGGCTCCCCGGCGGCGGTAGAGTGCGTCAGCGCACGACGTCCCCGCCCGGCTCGCCCCTAGGGTGCGCGGGCAGACCTCTCACAGGGAGCACCCACAGGTGACCACCCCCCGCCCCGCCGCGGTCATCGTCCTCGCCGCAGGCGAGGGAACGCGGATGCGATCCGCCACCCCCAAGGTCCTGCACACCCTCGCGGGCCGCTCCATGCTCGGGCACGCGCTCGCGGCCGCCCAGGCCCTCGAGCCGCGGCGCACCGCGGTCGTGGTCCGGCACGAGCGCGAGGCCGTCGCGGCGCACGCCCGCGAGGTCATGCCGCAGGTGCTGGTGGCCGACCAGGACGACGTCCCCGGGACCGGCCGCGCCGTGCAGTGCGCGCTGTCCGTGCTGGACGCCGCCGCGCAGGCCGAGGCCGCGTCGGCCGGCGACGGCCCGGGCGAGCCCGGCAGCGCCTCCGGCGTGCTCGTCGAGGGCCCGGTCGTGGTGCTGGCCGGCGACATCCCGCTGCTCGACGGCGAGACGCTCGGCGAGCTGCTCGCCGCGCACGCCGCCGACGGCAACGCGGTGACCGTGCTGACCACCGAGGTCGCGGACCCGACCGGCTACGGCCGCATCCTGCGCGCCGGCCCGGACGCCCCCGACGCCGGGGACGTGCTCGGGATCGTCGAGGAGAAGGACGCCACCGACGCCCAGCGCGCGGTCGCCGAGATCAACTCCTCGGTCTACGTCTTCGACGCCGCGGTGCTGCGCGGCGCGTTCGGCCGGCTCGGCCGCGACAACGCCCAGGGCGAGGTCTACCTGACCGACGTGCTGGCGATCGCCCGCGGCGACGGCGGCCGGGTGCGCGCGCTGCGCACCGACGACCCGGTGCTGGTCGAGGGCGTCAACGACCGCGCCCAGCTCGCCGTGCTCCGCGCCGAGCTCAACCGCCGGATCCTCGACGGCTGGATGCGCGCGGGCGTGACGGTCGTCGACCCGGCCACGACCTGGGTGGACGTCGACGTCGAGCTCGCGCAGGACGTGACGCTGCTCCCCGGGACCCAGCTGCTCGGCGCGACCTCGGTCGCCACCGGCGCCACCATCGGCCCGGACACCACGCTGCAGGACGTCGAGGTGCACGCCCGCGCCACGGTGGTCCGCACGCACGGCTCGCTGGCCGTCGTCGGCGAGGACGCCACGGTCGGGCCGTTCGCCTACCTGCGCCCCGGCACCGTGCTCGGCGAGCGCGGCAAGATCGGCACGTTCGTCGAGACCAAGAACGCCGAGATCGGCGCCGGGTCGAAGGTGCCGCACCTGTCCTACGTCGGCGACGCCACGATCGGCGTCGAGACGAACATCGGGGCCGCCTCGGTGTTCGTCAACTACGACGGCGTGCGCAAGCACCGCACCACGATCGGCTCCTACGCCCGGACCGGCTCGGACAACATGTTCGTCGCCCCGGTCGAGGTCGGCGACGGCGCGTACACCGGCGCCGGCAGCGTGATCCGGCACGACGTGCCCGCGGGCGCCCTCGCGGTCAGCGCCGGCGCCCAGCGCAACATCGAGGGCTGGGTCGCGCGGTCCCGCCCGGGCACCCCGGCCGCCGAGGCCGCCGCCCGCGCCCGCGGCGAGGACGCCGGGCTGTCGCCGCAGGCCCGCGCCGAGCGCGAGCGCGCCGGCCACGCCGGGGGCGCGGACTCCGGCGTGCACCGCACGCCACCCCCCACCCTGCCGGACCACCCGGCCCCGCTGCCCGACGCCCAGCCCAGCACGGAGGACACCGCACGATGACCGGGATCGTCTCGCAGGACGGTGAGAAGCGGCTCGTCCTGGTCTCGGGCCGCGCCCACCCCGAGCTCGCCGCCGCCGTGGCCAAGAGCCTCGACATCGACCTCCTGCCCACCACGGCGTACGACTTCGCGAACGGCGAGATCTACGTGCGGTTCGCCGAGTCGGTGCGCGGCGCGGACGTGTTCGTGCTGCAGAGCCACGCGGCGCCCATCAACCAGTGGCTGATGGAGCAGTTCCTCATGGTCGACGCGCTCAAGCGCGCCTCGGCCAAGACCATCACCGTGATCGCGCCGTTCTACGGCTACGCGCGGCAGGACAAGAAGCACCGCGGTCGCGAGCCGATCTCGGCCCGCCTCATGGCGGACCTGTTCAAGACCGCCGGCGCCGACCGCCTGATGAGCGTCGACCTGCACGCCGCGCAGATCCAGGGCTTCTTCGACGGGCCGGTGGACCACCTGTGGGCCATGCCGATCCTCACCGAGTACGTGCGGACCCGCGTCGACGTGCAGAACGTCACCGTCGTGTCCCCGGACGCCGGCCGCATCCGCGTCGCGGAGCTGTGGGCGCAGAAGCTCGGCGGCGGCCCGCTGGCGTTCGTGCACAAGTCGCGCGACATCCGGCAGCCGAACAAGACCGTCGCGAACCGCGTCGTCGGCGACGTCGAGGGCCGCACCTGCGTGCTCGTCGACGACCTCATCGACACGGCCGGCACGATCGCCGGCGCGGTGCGCGTGCTGCACGAGGCCGGCGCCAAGGACGTCATCGTCGCCGCGACCCACGGCGTGCTGTCCGACCCGGCGATCGACCGCCTGCAGCAGTCCGGCGCGCGCGAGGTCATCATCACCGACACGCTCCCCATCCCGGACGAGCGCCGGTTCGAGGGCCTCACGGTCCTGTCGATCGCGCCGCTCATCGCGCGGGCGATCCGCGAGGTGTTCGACGACGGCTCGGTGACCAGCCTGTTCGACGGCCAGTCCTGACCCGCGCGCGGCGCCCGTCGCCGCGCGCCCGCCCGAGGCCCGCTCGCCCCACGCCGGGGGAGCGGGCCTCGGCGCGTCCCGGGAGCGGACGACGACCACCGGGTGGTCGCCGGCCCGGTTTCGTGCGGGGCGCGGGCCCGGGTAGGATCGACCAGTTGCCTCGGCGAGGGATGTCGGACGGTCACCGGAGAGACCCGGGTCCATCCGGTCCGTGATCGACAGGGTGGAACGCCTCCGCGTGCCCGTCCAGCGCCCCGCGTCGAGGCCACCACCGCTCGCCATCGCCCTTCTCAGCGCCCCAGGAGTCACCGTGTCCGAGATCAAGCTCGCCGCCACCGCCCGCACCGAGTTCGGCAAGGGCGCCGCCCGCCGCCTGCGCCGCGCCCACCAGATCCCGGCCGTCCTGTACGGGCACGGCACCGAGCCGGTCCACGTCGCCCTCCCGGGCCACGAGACCATGCTCGCGGTCAAGGGCGCCGCGAACGCGCTGTTCGAGATCCAGCTCGACGGCAAGCCGGTCCTGGCCCTCGCCAAGGACGTCCAGCGCGACCCGGTCAAGAACATCATCGAGCACGTCGACCTGCTGATCGTCCGCCGTGGCGAGAAGGTCCAGGTCGAGGTCCCCGTCACCGTCGTCGGCGAGTCGGCCCCCGGCACCATCCACATCGTCGAGACCCAGACGCTGACCCTCGAGGCCGAGGCCACGCACCTGCCCGCCCACGTCGAGGTCTCGATCGAGGGCCTCGAGGCCGGCACCGCGCTCACCGCCGGCGCGCTGACCCTCCCGAAGGGCTCGGTCCTCGAGGGCGACGCCGAGCAGGTCGTCGTGACCGTCACGGTCCCGACCGTCTCCGCCGAGGACCGCGCCGCCGACGAGGCCGAGGCCGAGGCCGCCGAGGCCGCCGCGGAGTGATCCGCCCGGCGCGCCCCGCGCGCGCCGACCGCGTCGAGACGCCCGGTACCGTGACGGTGCCGGGCGTCCGGCGTTCCTGGAGACGGACGACGGAGGGAGTGGCGCCGCGATGAGCGACGTCTGGCTGGTGGTCGGACTGGGGAACCCCGGGCCGCAGTACGCCGGGAACCGGCACAACGTCGGGCAGATGGTGCTCGACGAGCTCGCGCGGCGCGGGCAGGCCTCGTTCGGGTCGAAGGGCGGCGTGCTGTCCCGGCGCCCGCAGGCCGCCACCGCCGAGGTGCGGATCGGCACCCTGCCCGGCGGCGCCCCGGGCCCCCGCGCGGTGCTGGCGAAGCCGACCACCTACATGAACACGTCCGGCGGCCCCGTCGCCGCCCTGGCCCGGTACTACGACGTGCCGCCCGAGCGCGTGATCATGGTGCACGACGAGCTCGACATCCCGTTCGGGGAGATCAAGCTCAAGATCGGCGGCGGCGAGGGCGGCCACAACGGCCTGCGCGACACCACCAAGGCGCTCGGCACCAAGGACTACCTGCGGGTGCGCGTCGGCGTCGGCCGGCCGCCGGGGCGGATGGACGCGGCGGACTTCGTGCTGCGCGACTTCGCCAAGCCGGAGCTCAAGGAGCTGCCGCTGCTGCTGGACGACGCGGCGGACGCGGTCGAGATGCTCGTCACCGAGGGCCTGGAGCGCGCGCAGCTCCGGTTCCACACCCGCACGGCGTAGCGCCGCCGAGGGCCACCGAGGCCGTCACCCCCGTCGGGGTGGCGGCCTCGCGCGCGTCCGGCGCGGCGCCCGCGCCGCGCCCGCCGCCCGCGCCCGCCC
>NZ_JBYTEP010000061.1:0-21260 GCF_058792015.1 Cellulomonas sp. EB106-03-03-XG116 | reverse complement strand
GGCGGGCGTGGCGGCGCCGGCGGGCGTGGCGGCGGCAGCCGCGGGCGCGGCACCGGCGGGCACCGGACCGGGTCCCGCGGGCACCGGCGCGGCCCCGGCCGGCAGCGGCCCGGCCGCCGGCAGCGGGCGGTCCTCGGTCACAGCCCCGCCAGCCGGGCCTCGCCCCGGGACGCCAGCTGGTCGCGCAGCCGCGCGGCCTCGGCCGTGGGCAGGCCGTCGATCGAGGCGTCGGTGCCGGGCGAGGCGGTGTGCAGCTGGACGGACGCGATGCCGAGCTTGCGGGCCAGCGGCCCGGCGGTCACGTCGACGTACTGCATGCGGCCGTACGGCACCACGACCATCGAGCGGAACAGGATGCCGCGGCGCAGCAGCAGGTCGTCGGCGCGCTCGGCGTAGCCCATCGCGCGCACCTGGCGCGGCACCAGCCACAGGACCCAGACGACGAGCGCGACGACGAGCGCGGCGGACGCCCACACCCAGACCGAGCCGGTGAGGGCGGCCACGACGACCAGCACGACCAGCGGGACGCCGAGCCACGCGAGCGCGACCACCAGGCGCGCCGAGGCCAGCCGCGGGGAGACCGGCGTCCAGTCGACCCCGGCGGGCTCGAACGGCTCGCTCTCCCGCACGGGGGCGGCCCCGGGCACGGGGGCACCCCCCGGCACCGGCGCGGCGTCGGGCTGCGGGTGGACGGCGGCACCCTCGGGCGTGCTCATGCGCACCATCCTCGCATCGCGGGGCGCCGCGGTGCCCGGGACCCCGCGCCCGGGGGTCAGCCCGCTGCGGCGTCCGGCGACGCGTCCCGCGGCGAGCCGGGCCGCTGCTCCGGGTCCTCGGGCGGCGGGATCCGGCACATCCACTCGACGACCAGCCCGGCGGCGGCCAGCACGAGGGCGCCGAGCACGGCGAGCCCCGCGGCCACCGCCCGCTCCCGCTGCGCCTCGATGCCGAGGTCGCCGAGCACGTCGAGGACCTGCGCGGCGTACCAGCCGGCCAGCAGCGCGCCGGTGTAGCAGGACGCCTTGGCCAGCACGGCGGTCCGGGCCGCCCGCATCGGGTCGAGCGCGGGGTGCTTGCCGCGCAGGTACTGCCGCACCGACCAGCCCATCGCCAGCACGACCGCCGCGATGAGCACGAGCACGCCGACCATGAGCCACGGCACCTGGGGCAGCACGACCCCCCGGCTGCCGAGGGCGCGGACGACGAGCCAGCCGACCGCCGCCGCCAGGACGGCGATCAGCACGAGGGTGCGGACGCGGGTGCGCTGCATCAGGGGTCCTGCCGCCCGGAGGGGGTGCCGCCCAGCGGGTCGGCCCACGCGACGGGCCCGCCGCCGAGGGGGTCGCCGCCGAGGGGGTCGCCGCCCGGCCGGTCGTCCGGGGCGCCGGACGGCTCCGCGCCGCCGTCGCCCGCGGCGCCCGGGTCGGGCTGCGCGGCCGGCACGGGCGCGGTCAGCCAGTCGAGCGCGAGCCAGCGCACCCCGTCGCGGTCCGGCGCCGTGGCGGCGAGCTGGGCGACGGGTCCGCCGCCCAGGCCGTGCAGCACGGCGTCCGGCTGCACCTGGGCCCAGGGCTGCAGCACGAACGCCCGCTCGTGGGCCCGGGGGTGCGGCAGCTCCAGGTCGTCGGTCACGGCCGAGACGTCGCCGTACACGATGATGTCGACGTCGAGGGTCCGCGGGCCCCAGTGCACGAGGCGCTCGCGCCCGTGCCGCCGCTCCACCTCGGAGGTGGCGCGCAGCAGGTCCCGGGGCGACAGCGTGGTGCGGGCGATCAGCACCGCGTTGAGGAAGTCGGGCTGCTCCGGGCCGCCGACGGGCGCGGTGCGCGCCAGGGCCGACACGTCGAGCACCTCCAGGCCCGGGACGGCGGCCAGGTCGGCGACGGCGTCGCGCAGCGTGTCCTGCGCCGCGCCCAGGTTCGAGCCGATGGCCAGCACGACCTCGACCGGGGCGTCCGGCGCGGTGTCCAGGGCGTCCTGCACCAGCTCGGCCTCGACCACCTCGTCGGCGTCCCAGGCGTCCGCGGAGTCGCTCGGCACGGGACCGGGGGGCGCCGGCGGCAGGTCGAGGTCGCCGGGCACGGCCACGGCGGCGAGCGGCAGGACGGCGGTGGCCCCGGGCACCACCGGGGCGCCGCGCTCGGCGGGCTCGACGGGCTCGACCGGGTCGGCGGGCCCGGCGGCGGGCAGCGCGGGCGCGCCGGCCTCCGGCAGCCACCGCGGCGCGTCGTCCGGCACCGGCTCCGCGGCGGGCAGCCACGTCCGGTCCCGGCGCACCTCGACCACCACGTCCCCGAACGGCACGGTGATCGGCGCCTGCGGCTTGTGCACGGCGACGTCGACGCACTGCACCTGCGGGTGCGCGAGCACGGTCGCGGCGATCCGCTCGGCGACCGTCTCGACGAGGTCCGCGGGCTCGCCCGCGAGCACCGTCACGACCTGCTCCGCGAGCACGCCGTAGTTGAGGGTGTGCCGCAGGTCGTCGGTCGCCGCGGCGCGCCGGGTGTCGAGGTGCGCGACCACGTCGGCGACGAACGTCTGCCCCTCGCGGCGCTCGTGCTCGAACACCCCGTGGTAGCCCGTCGCCGTGACGCCGGTCAGCCGGATCCGGTCCAGCCGGTGGCCGTCCCGCCCGGGCACGTCCGCCTCGTCGCTCATCCCTCGTCCTCCCCGGACGGCGCCGCCGCCCTCCACCGGGCCGCGACGCGCACCGCGTCCGCCGTACCCCGAACCTCGTGCACCCGCACGCACCACGCCCCGGACGCGGCGGCGAGCGCGGACACCGCCGCGGTCGCCGCGTCCCGCTGCTCTGGGGCGACCGGCACGCCGTCCTCGCCGGCCAGCAGGTGGCCGAGGAACCGCTTGCGGGACGCGCCGACCAGCACCGGGAACCCGTCAGCGACGAGCTCCGGCAGCCGCGCGAGCAGCGGCCAGTTCGCGGAGCCCGGCTTGGCGAACCCGAGCCCCGGGTCGAGCACGACCTGGTGGTCGGCGACCCCGGCCGCGCGCAGCTCGGCGACCCGGTCCGCGAGCTCGCGCCGGACGTCGGTCACGACGTCGTCGTACTCCGCCAGCGAGTCCATGACGTCGGCGTGCCCGCGCCAGTGCATCGCCACGTACACCACGCCGGTGCGGGCGACGACCTCGCGGATCTCCGGGTCGGCCAGGCCGCCGGACACGTCGTTGACCACCACGGCGCCCGCCGCGACGGCGGCCTCGGCCACCTCGGCCCGCGTGGTGTCCACGCTGACCGCCGCGCCGCGGGACGCGAGCTCGCGGACCACGGGCAGCACCCGGTCGAGCTCCTCGGCCACCGGCACCCGCGCGGCGCCCGGCCGGGTCGACTCGCCGCCGACGTCGAGCAGGTCCGCCCCGTCGGCCAGCAGCGCCAGCCCGTGGGCCACCGCGGCGTCGGGCGCGAACCACCGGCCGCCGTCCGAGAACGAGTCGGGCGTCACGTTCACCACCCCCATCACCAGGGTCCGGCCCGCACGACCGGCGGCGGTCGGCGCGGGCGGGAGCGGCGAGGGGGGACGCACGCCCGTCAGCCTAGGCGGTCGGCGGGGGCGCACGGGAACGGGTTCCCGGCCCCTCAGCGGCCGAGGACGAGGCTCATCGCCTCGGCCCGGGTGGCCGGGTCCCGCATCTGGCCGCGCACCGCGGACGTCACCGTCCGGGAGCCGGGCTTGCGCACGCCGCGCATCGACATGCACAGGTGCTCGCACTCGACGACCACCAGCACGCCGCGGGGCTCGAGGACCTCGACCATCGCGTCCGCGATCTCGCCCGTCATCCGCTCCTGCACCTGCGGCCGCCGCGCATACACGTCGACGAGCCGGGCGAGCTTGCTCAGGCCGGTGACCTTGCCGGACTGGCCCGGGATGTAGCCGATGTGCGCGACGCCGTGGAACGGCACGAGGTGGTGCTCGCAGGTCGAGTACACCTCGATGTCCTTGACCAGGACCATCTCCTCGTGCCCGATGTCGAACGTCGCGCTCAGGACGTCGTGCGGGTCCTGGCGCAGGCCGGCGAAGATCTCCTGGTACGCCCGGGCGACGCGGGCGGGGGTGTCCCGGAGCCCCTCGCGCTCGGGGTCCTCCCCCACCGCGAGCAGCAGCTCCCGGATCGCCGCCTCGGCGCGCGCGGCGTCGTAGGGCGGGACCTCGCGGCGCCGGCCGCGGCCGTCGGCCGCCACCGTCAGGCGTCCGGCGTCTGGCTCGGCGGCACCTCGACCGCGATCGCGGCGGGGTGCTCGTCCTTGGCCGCGGCCGCCTCGTCCTGCGGGACGACGGAGCCGTTCTGCTCCGCCTTCTCCTTCGGCGTCAGCACCGGCGGGCGGTCGGAGACCGAGCGCTGCTCGCTGGACAGCCACACCTCGCGCGGCGGGCGCTTGGTGATCGGCTCGAAGATCACCGCCAGCTCCTGCTGGTTGAGGGTCTCCTTCTCGAGGAGCTCGAGCACCAGGTGGTCCAGCACGTCGCGGTACTCGATCAGGATCTCCCACGCCTCGGTGTGCGCGGCGTCCATGAGCTTGCGGACCTCGACGTCGACCGTGCCGGCGACCGTCTCGGAATAGTCGCGCCCGTGGCCCATGTCGCGGCCCATGAACGGCTCGCTGCCGTCGGTGCCGAGCTTCACGGCGCCCACGCGCTCGCTCATGCCGTACTGCGTGACCATCTTGCGGGCCGTGGCGGTGGCCTTCTCGATGTCGTTGCTGGCGCCGGTCGTCGGGTCGTGGAAGACGAGCTCCTCGGCCACCCGGCCGCCCATGGCGTATGCGAGCTGGTCGAGCAGCTCGTTGCGGGTGGTGGAGTACTTGTCCTCGGTCGGCATGACCATCGTGTAGCCGAGTGCCCGGCCGCGGGGC
Organism: Cellulomonas sp. EB106-03-03-XG116; assembly: GCF_058792015.1. Taxonomy (NCBI): domain Bacteria; kingdom Bacillati; phylum Actinomycetota; class Actinomycetes; order Micrococcales; family Cellulomonadaceae; genus Cellulomonas; species Cellulomonas sp. EB106-03-03-XG116. The sequence goes on along the minus strand of NZ_JBYTEP010000061.1, from coordinate 16,393 downwards.
AGGATCGTCACCTTGGTCACCGGGTCGGTGTACCGCAGCGCCGCCGCCACCAGGGCGTGGCCGCCCTCGTGGTACGCGGTGATCTTCTGCTCCTTGACCTTCATCACCCGGGTGCGCTTCTGCGGGCCGGCGATGACGCGGTCGATGGCCTCGTCCAGCGCGCGGTTGTCGATGATCTGCGCGTTCGACCGGGCGGTGAGCAGCGCGGCCTCGTTCAGCACGTTGGCCAGGTCGGCGCCGGTGAAGCCCGGCGTGCGGCGGGCGACGGCCTGGAGGTCGACGTCGGTCGCCATCGGCTTGCCCTGCGCGTGCACCTGGAGGATCCGCTCGCGGCCCTTGAGGTCCGGCGCCTCGACCGACACCTGCCGGTCGAACCGGCCCGGGCGCAGCAGCGCGGGGTCGAGGATGTCGGGGCGGTTGGTCGCCGCGATCAGGATGACGTTCGTCTTGACGTCGAAGCCGTCCATCTCGACCAGCATCTGGTTGAGGGTCTGCTCGCGCTCGTCGTGGCCGCCGCCCATGCCCGCGCCGCGGTGCCGGCCGACGGCGTCGATCTCGTCGATGAAGATGATCGCCGGGGCGTTCTGCTTGGCCTGGTCGAACAGGTCGCGCACGCGGCTCGCGCCGACGCCGACGAACATCTCCACGAAGTCCGAGCCGGAGATCGAGTAGAACGGCACGCCCGCCTCGCCCGCGACCGCGCGCGCCAGCAGGGTCTTGCCGGTCCCGGGCGGGCCGTACAGCAGCACGCCCTTCGGGATCTTCGCGCCGACCGCCTGGAACTTGTCCGAGTCGGAGAGGAACTCCTTGATCTCGTGCAGCTCCTCGACGGCCTCGTCCACGCCGGCCACGTCCGCGAACGTGACCTGCGGCGTCTCCTTCGTGACGAGCTTGGCCTTCGACTTGCCGAAGGACATCACCCGCGAGCCGCCGCCCTGCATCGACGACATCAGGAACCAGAACAGGCCCAGGATGATGACGAACGGCAGCACCAGCGTCAGCAGGCTGCCCCACCACGACTGCTGCGGGACGTCGGACGTGTACCCGCCGGACGGGTCGGCGTCCGCGATCGCCTCCACCACGGTCGGCCCCTGCGGCACGACGTAGTAGAACTGCACGTTCTTGCCGAGGTTGTCGCCGTCCTTGACGAAGTCCTCGGAGAGCGTGAGGTCGACCCGCTGCGAGCCCTCGGTCACCAGGGCCTGGTCGACCTTGCCGTCCTGGAGCAGCTCGAGGCCGTCGGAGGTGTCGATCCGCTGCACGCCGGAGGACATGAAGGCGCTGGCCGCGATCCACAGGATCACGACGGCCACGATGATCCACAGGACGGGTCCGCGGGTGAGGCGCTTGAGTGTCATGGGCAGACGGGGGCAGGCCCCCTCGTCCCTCCGGTCGCAGGGGTGGAGTCTTCAGAAGTTACACGCCGAACCTGGCCGCACGGCCCGTGTTCGCCCAGGGCGGGACGCGCCCCTGCGCGGTCGCCGCGGTCAGGACGAGTAGACGTGCGGCGCCAGGGTGCCGACGAACGGGAGGTTGCGGTACTTCTCGGCGTAGTCGAGGCCGTAGCCGACGACGAACTCGTTCGGGATGTCGAACCCGACGTAGCGCACGTCCACCTCGACCTTGGCGGCCTCCGGCTTGCGCAGCATCGTCGCGATCTCGACCGACGCCGGGCCGCGGCTGCGCAGGTTGGCGAGCAGCCACGACAGGGTCAGGCCGGAGTCGATGATGTCCTCGACGATCAGCACGTGCCGGCCGGTCAGGTCGGCGTCCAGGTCCTTGAGGATCCGCACGACGCCGGAGGACTTGGTGCCGGAGCCGTAGGACGACACCGCCATCCAGTCCATCGCGAGCGGGGTGCTGATCCGGCGGGCCAGGTCGGCCATCACCATGACGGCGCCCTTGAGCACGCCGACGAGCAGGATCTCCCGGCCGGCGTAGTCCTCGTCGACCTGGGCCGCGATCTCGTCCAGGCGCGTCCCGAGCTGCTCCTCGGTCAGGAGCACGCGCTCCAGGTCCGCCCCCATGTCCTCCACGTTCACCGCTGCGGGTCTCCCTCGTCGTCCGGCTCGACGGCCCGGCGCTGCGCCCGGACCCGCGCGCGCACGACGTCGTCCGGGTCGGTCGACGGGGCTGCTGCGCGCAGCGCAAGCCTGCCACACGCGCGGGACGCCGCCACGCGCCCGGGCAGGTGGACGGGGCCCTGGCCGCGCCAGTCCGTCACGAGGGCGGCGACCGCGGCGACGTGCCCGCGGGTCACCGCGCCGGCGGGCGCGCCCGCGCGGACGGCCGCCGCCCGCAGGGCGCGGTGCCGCAGGGCGGCGGGAGCCGCGGCGAGGACGGCGGCGTCGAGCAGGACCGCGGGGTCGCCGTCCGCGGGGTCGCCGTCCGCCCCGTCCCCCGCGGCGAGTGGATCCGTCGGCACCGACACGCCCGGGCGTGTCCGCTCGGAAGGATCCACCCGCCCGGCCGCCGCCTCCGCGCGGGCCAGCAGGTCCGCCGCCAGCGCGTCGAGGGCGTCGGCGTCCTCGCGGAGCAGCTCCGCCGAGCGCGCCAGCGCGGCGGCCACCCCCGGCCCGAGCTCGCGCTCCAGCACCGGGAGCACCCGCGCCCGCACCCGGGACCGGGCGGGCGCCCCGGCGTCCCCGTCGGCCGGCGCGTTCGTCGGGTCGTGCCACGGGTCGAGCCCCTCGGCGGCGCACGCGGCGAGGGTCTCGGCCCGGGACACCCCGAGCAGCGGCCGGCGCAGCAGCCCGCGCGCGGCCGGCATGCCGGCGAGCGACCGCGCGCCGGAGCCCCGGGCCAGGCCGAGCAGCACCCCCTCGGCCTGGTCGTCGCGGGTGTGGCCGAGCAGCACCGCCGCGGCACCGAGGCGGGCGGCCTCCGCGTCCAGCGCGGCGTACCGGGCGTCCCGGGCGGCCGCCTCCGGCCCGCCGCCGCCCGCGCCGGCCGTCGCGTCGACCGCGACCACCGCGACCGGGTCCAGGCCGAGCGCCCGGCAGGCGGCCGCGGCCCGGGCCGCCACCGCGGCGCTGCCGGGCTGCAGGCCGTGGTCGACGACGACCGCCCCGACCCGCCACCCGGGCCCGCCCCGCCGCGTCGCCGACGCCGCCGCGAACGCCGCCGCGGCGGCGAGCGCCAGCGAGTCCGGGCCCCCGGAGCACGCGACCAGGACCCGCGCGCCGGGGGGCAGGTCCGCGAGCGCGGCGACGACGGCGCCGCGCACGGCCGCCACCGCCGGGTCGAGGCGCGCCACGTCAGCCGTGCACCCGGCGCACCCAGGCGGCCGGGTCCGCGATCTCCGCGGCCGACGGCAGCGCGTCCGCCGCCGCCCACACCGCGTTCAGCCCGTCGGTGCCGACCCGGCGGCGCACCCCGCGCACGAACGCGGCGCCGTCCCGGTACTGGGCGAGCTTCACGTCCATCCCCAGCACGGCCCGCAGCGCCGTGCGCATGCCGCCTGTGCCGGGGGCGCCGTCCCGGCGGGCCTCGAACCGGCGGCGGATCCGGCGGACCGACGGCACGACCGCGCGGCCGACCGCGTCCATCGTCACGTCGGCGTGGCCCTCGAGCAGCGCCATGACCGCGCCGACCTCGTCGAGCACGACGCGCTGGCGGGGGTCGAGCAGGTCGAGCAGGGATCGCGGCCTGCCCGCGCGGGCGGCGTCGCCCCCGGCGCGGGCCGGGGTCCCGTCACCGGCGTCGCCGTCCGCGGAGCCCGCCCCAGCCGCCCCGTCCCCCCGGCCCGGGCGCGGCCACCGCGGCCGCGGCCCCTCCTCGTCGAGCAGCACCCGCAGCCGGTCGCTCAGGTGGTCCGCCAGCCAGGGCGCGGACGCGAACTGCTGCGCGTGCGTCTGCTCGTGCAGCGTCACCCAGAGCCGGAAGTCCGCGGGGTCGACCCCGAGCGCGCGCTCGACCGCCAGCACGTTGGGCGCGACGAGCAGCAGCGTCCCCCGGCCGCCCCAGGGGTCGTACTGGCCCAGCACCGCCCCCGAGAGCAGCCCGAGGACCGCGGCGACCTGCCCGGCGCCGGCCGCGCCGCGCAGCCCCCGGTCGGCGGGCACCCCGACCCGGGCGGTCAGGCCCTCGAGCGCCCGCACGTTGGCGCGCGCCCAGGACGCGCGGTCGACGACGCGGACGTCGTGCGCGGGGGCGGCCGGGTCGGCGGGCGCCATGCGGGTGATCCGCGCGACGTGCTCGGCCGCGACGGGCGCGGCGGCGCGCAGGTCGGCGACGACCGCGGCCCGCTCGGGGCGCGTGGCGGCGGGCCCGGACCGCACCGCGCGCGCGGCGAGCCGGGCGGCCAGGTCCCAGTCGACGGCCGGCTGCACCCGCCCACCGTAACCACGCGGCGGCGCGGGGTCGCCGCCGAGACGGCAGCTCTCGGCTGCGGCACCGGGCCTGCGCACAGCCGAGAGGTGACGTCTCGGCGAGGACGGGCGCGGGTCAGCCGCGGCAGCCGCAGCCCGCGAGCGCCGAGACGAACCCGTCGAGCGCCTGGCGCGGCTGGTACTGCCCGACCGCCCCGGTCTGGTCGGCCATCAGCACGAACAGCAGCAGCCGCCCGTCGGCGTCGAGCACGGAGCCGGCGAGCGAGGTGACGCTGGTGAGGCTGCCGGTCTTGGCGCGGACCAGCCCGGTCGCGTCGCCGGAGCGGAACCGGTCGGACAGCGTGCCGGTCAGGCCGCCGATCGGCATGCCGTTGCTCACCTCGCGCAGCTCGGGGTGCGTGGGGTCGACGACGAGCTCGAGCAGGCCCAGCAGCATCCGCGGCGGCAGCGCGGACCCGTCGGCGAGCCCCGAGGCGTCGGCCAGCGTGGCGCCCGCGGTGTCCACACCCAGGGTCTGGACGGTGCGCAGCACGGCCTGCGTCGCGCCCTCGAAGCTGCCCGGCAGGCCCAGGTCGAGCGCGACCATCCGGGCCACGACCTCGGTGATCGTGTTGTCCGAGGTGTCGAGGAAGTACTGCGCGACCTCCGGGACCGGCGCGGAGGACACGACGCCGAGGACGTCCCCGGTCGCGGGCGCGGACACCCGCGCGGGGGTGCCGGTCACGGTGATCCCCGCCTCGCCCAGCCGCGCGGCGAACTCCGTGGCGGCGTGCATCGCCGGGTCGGTGCGCCGCGGCGGGTACTCGCCGGCGGAGATCTTCGCGATGTCGACCGCGAGCGGCGCGACCGGTGCGACGAACCCCATGGCGAGGTCCGCCGGGTCCCAGCCGGGCGCCGTGGCGGGGCCGCTGAACAGCGTGTCGTCGAGGCCGAGCGTCACCGTGTCCCGGCCCGCCAGCCGCAGCTGCACCGCGACGAGCGCCGCGAGGTCGGCGAGGCCCGCGCGGCCGTTCACCGTGTCCGGGTCGCCCGCGCCGGCCGCCAGCATCATGTCGCCGCCGCCGACCAGCACGATCTGGTCGCCCGCGCCCTGGCGCACCGTGGTGTCGAACGTCCGGTCGGCCCCGAGCCGGGTGAGCGCCGCCACGCCGGTGACGAGCTTCGCCGTCGACGCCGGGGTCCGGGCCTCGTCGCCCGCGTGCGCGCCCAGCACCTCGCCGGTGAGGGCGTCGGCGACGAGCACGCCGACCGTCGGGCCCAGCCGGGCGTCGCCCGCGAGCCCCTGCACCAGCGCCTGCACCTGGTCCGGGTCCGGCGCCGCGGCGGCGGTGTCGAGGTCCGCCAGCACGGTCGCGCCCGCGCCGGTCGTCGTCGCGCCGGGGGCCTCGGGGAACGGCGCCGCCGGTGCCGGCTCGGGGGCGAGGGTCACGAACCCCGGCACCACGTCGTAGGCGTCCGCGGTGGTGTAGGCCCCGCCCGCGAGCACCACCACGAGCGCCGCCACGCCGATCGTCCTGCCCGCGCGCGCCACCGCACCTCCCGTTCGCGTCCCGTTCTCCCGGCCCGGGCCACCGCCGAGCCGTCCGTGCGTCACACTAGGGGCTTGAAGGCGACGCGCCACCACCTGGCACGCCGCCGTGATCAGCTGCCCGCCGCGGCGCCAGGGTCGCCGGCGGCGGAGACGAAGGAGCAGGTGTGGAGTTCGACGTCACGATCGAGATCCCCAAGGGCCAGCGGAACAAGTACGAGGTCGACCATGCGACCGGACGTATCCGGCTGGACCGCATGCTGTTCACCTCGACGCGCTACCCGGACGACTACGGGTTCATCGACGGCACCCTCGGCGAGGACGGCGACCCGCTGGACGCCCTGGTGCTCCTCGAGGAGCCGACGTTCCCCGGCTGCCTGATCCGCTGCCGCGCGCTCGGCATGTTCCGCATGCGCGACGAGGCCGGCGGCGACGACAAGGTGCTCTGCGTGCCGACGGGCGACCAGCGCGCCGCGTGGCGCCAGGACATCGACGACGTGTCGGACTTCCACCGCCTGGAGATCCAGCACTTCTTCGAGGTCTACAAGGACCTGGAGCCCGGCAAGTCGGTCGAGGGCGCCCACTGGGTCGGCCGCGCCGAGGCCGAGGCCGAGATCGAGCGCTCCCGCCAGCGCGCGATCGACGCGGGGTACGACCAGCACTGAGCCGCACCGCCACCCCCGCGCGGGGCGGCGACCCGGACGACGGAGGGCCCCGGAGCGCAGCGCGCGCTCCGGGGCCCTCGGTCGTGGTGCAAGGTCGGAGGGTCAGCCCACCCGGCCCGCGTAGGCCATCGAGTTCGTGTACCGCATGGGCGAGATCTTGACCGGGACGCCCTCGCGCGGCGCCTCGAGGATCTGGCCGCCGCCGATGTAGAGGGCCACGTGGTAGACGCTGCTCGCGTCGTTCTTGTTCGTGCCCCAGAACACCAGGTCGCCCGGCTGCAGGTCGCTGTACGCGATCTTGGTCACCTGGCGGTACTGGTCGCGGGACGTGCGGTTGAGGCTGACGCCGGCCGCCCGCCACGCGCCCTGGGTGAGGCCGGAGCAGTCGTACCCGTTGGGGCCGGTGCCACCCCAGACGTACGGCAGGCCGAGCTTGGTCCGGGCCCACGCGATCGCGGTCTGCGCCTTGCTCGCGGACACCGGCGGCGGGGTCGTGACCGGAGGGGTCGTGACCGGGGGCGTGGTGACCGGCGGGGTCGTCGCGGGCGGCGGGGTGCTCGGCGTCGACGGCGTGCTCGGGTTCGACGGGGTGCTCGGCGTCGACGGGGTCGAGGGCGTCGACGGTGCGGCCGAGCCGCCGCCGGCTGCCGGGGTGCTGCCGCCGCCCGCGGCGGGCGTGCTCGCGGCGGGCGTCGTCGTGCGCTCGGCCTGCGCGGCGGCCTCGGCGCGCTGCTGCCGCTCGGCGTCGATCTGGTCCTGACGGGCCTGCTCGACGTCGGCGCTGGTGTTCCGCGCGACCGCGAGCTGCTGGATCAGGCCGGCGCGCTCGGTCTGCGCGGCCGCGACCGCCGCGTCGGCGTCCGCCTGGGTCTGCTGGGCCGCGTCCAGGGCGTCCTGCGCCTCGGCGGCGGCCGACTCCTGCGCGGCGGCGGCCTGGTCGGCCTTGGCCTTGAGCGTGGTGGCGACCTGCTCGGCCGCGAGGTATCCCTGCACCGCCTGGTCCGACTTGGAGCTGACGTGCGACAGCGCCTCGCTGCGGGCGACGACGTCCTCGAACCCGTCGGCGGACAGCAGCGCCTGCACCGTGTCCATCGAGCCGCCCGAGCGGGCGGCCTCGCGGGCGATCGCGACCAGCGTCGCCCGGGCCTCCGCGAACTGCTCCTGCGCCTGGTCGTACTGGTCGGACGCCTGCGCGGCCTGCTGCTGCGCGGAGGCGAGGTCCGCCTCGGCCTGCGCGTACGCCTCGCCGGCCTGCTGGACCGCGACCTGGCTGGTCTCCGCCTGCGTGCTGAGCTCGGCCAGCCGGACCTCGATGCCCGCGACGGCCGAGGACGCGGAGGTCACGGCCCGCCGCGCGTCCCGCACGTCCTGGTCGCTCACGTCGGGGTCGGCGAGCGCCACCCCGCCCGCGGGCAGCAGCAGCACCGCCGCCGTGATCGCCGCGGCTGCGCCGCGCGCCGCGCGTGCTCGTCTCGTCCGCACCTGCTCGCCTCTCGTAGCTGTCCGCCACCCCCCGCGCACCGCGTGCGCGACCGGGGCCGGCGGAGTCCCGCGCCCCGCTCAGGGACGCTACCGGGGAAAATCACAGAAGTGAACACGAGTCACACCGTTCACACGAGTCACATCGGCGTGGTTCGGGACGAACCGGACACCCGAGGGGACGAATCACCCGCCCGGGCGACGCCCAGCCCCCGCGACGTGCCGTTCCGCACCTCCGCCCGGCTCCACCGTGGACAGCGCGTCTCACATCGCGGGACGGCTGTTCCACGCCCGGGCGCCCGCTCCGTACTGTGGGCCGCATGTCCCGCCGAATGTGTCGCTGACCAGCGCACGCTCGGCTGTGCCCGCAGGCCCTCGACGGCCGCGGCCCCAGGCGCCCCGCTGACGGCGACCGTCCGTCGCCCGGGGGCGCCGCACACCGGCACCGGCCGCCCGGGACCCCTCCTGGCACGACGCGCGTGCGCACCGCCCACCACCCCGCACCGCCCGCCCCCACGCACCGCCAGGAGAGACCGATGACCCAGTCGCAGTGGTCCTTCGAGACCCGCCAGATCCACGCCGGCCAGACGCCCGACAGCGCCACCGGCGCCCGCGCCCTGCCGATCTACCAGACGACGTCCTACGTGTTCCCCGACGCCGGCGTCGCCGCCGACCGGTTCGCGCTCAAGGACCTCGGCCCGATCTACACCCGGATCGGCAACCCCACCGTCCAGGCCGTCGAGGACCGGATCGCCTCGCTCGAGGGCGGCGTCGGCGCGCTGCTGCTCGCGTCCGGCCAGGCCGCCGAGACGTACGCGATCCTCAACATCGCCGAGGCCGGCAGCCACGTCGTCGCCAGCCCCAGCCTGTACGGCGGCACGTACAACCTGCTGCACCACACGCTCCCCCGGTTCGGCATCGAGACGACGTTCGTCACCGACCCGCACGACCCGCAGGCGTGGCGCGACGCGGTCCGCCCGAACACCAAGGCGTTCTTCGCGGAGACGGTGCCGAACCCGAAGCAGGACGTCCTCGACATCGAGACCGTGGCCGGTGTCGCCCACGAGTCCGGCGTCCCGCTGATCGTCGACAACACGGTCCCGACGCCGTACCTGATCCGGCCGCTGGAGTGGGGCGCGGACGTCGTCGTGCACTCGGCGACCAAGTACCTCGGCGGCCACGGCGCGGCCATCGGCGGCGTCATCGTCGACGGCGGCACGTTCGACTACGGCGCCGACCCCGAGCGGTACCCGTCGTTCAACCAGCCCGACCCGTCCTACGACGGCCTGGTGTTCGCGCGGGACCTCGGGAAGGACGGGGCCTTCGGGGTCAACCTGTCCTACGTGCTGCGCGCGCGGGTGCAGCTGCTCCGCGACCTCGGCGCCGCGATCAGCCCGTTCAACGCGTTCCTCATCGCCCAGGGCCTCGAGACCCTGTCGCTGCGGGTCGAGCGGCACGTCGCCAACGCCCAGAAGGTCGCCGAGTGGCTGGAGGCCCGGGACGACGTCCTGTCGGTGACCTACGCCGGACTGCCGTCGCACCCGCAGTACGAGCTCGGCCGCAAGTACGGCCCGAACGGCACCGGCGCGGTCCTCGCGTTCGAGGTCGAGGGCGGGGCCGCCGCCGGCCAGGCGTTCGTCTCGGCGCTGGAGCTGCACTCCAACGTCGCGAACATCGGCGACGTCCGCTCGCTGGTCATCCACCCGGCGTCCACCACCCACAGCCAGCTGACCCCCGAGGAGCAGGCGCTGTCCGGCGTCACGCCCGGGCTGGTCCGGCTCTCCGTGGGCCTGGAGGGCATCGAGGACATCCTCGCCGACCTCGACGCCGGCTTCCGCGCGGCCAAGGGGGCCTGACCGACCCCGTGCCCACCACCCGATCCACCCCGACGGGCGCCGCGACCCCCGCGGCGCCCGTCGGCGCACCCACGTCAGGACGCCCCGTGCCCCACCGCAGCACCCGCACCACCCCCGCCGGTCCGGGCGGCCCCACGGGCGATCACAGCGGCCGGCCCGCCCCGAGCACCCCGCCCCGGGCGTCGTCCGCCTGGCGCGAGGGCGACCCGGTGGGCCGGCGCCGGTTCGTCGACGTCGGCGCCCTCGACCTGGAGGCCGGCGGCCGGCTGCCCGGCGTGCGGATGGCCTACGAGACCTGGGGCACGCCCGCGCCCGACGGCTCGAACGCCGTGCTCGTGCTGCACGCGCTCACCGGCGACTCGCACGTCACCGGTGACGCCGGACCCGGCCACCCGACGCCCGGCTGGTGGTCGACGCTCGTCGGCCCGGGGGCGCCGATCGACACCGACCGCTGGTTCGTCGTGGCGCCGAACGTGCTCGGCGGCTGCCAGGGCAGCACCGGCCCCGCGAGCACGGCGCCCGACGGCCGGCCGTGGGGCAGCCGGTTCCCGCAGCTGACCGTCCGCGACCAGGTCGCCGCCGAGCTGCGGCTCGCCGACGCGCTGGGCATCGGGTCCTGGGCGTTCGTCGTCGGCGCGTCGATGGGCGGGCAGCGCGCGCTGGAGTGGGCGGTCACCGCGCCGGACCGGGTCCGCCGGCTCGCCGCGATCGCCACCTCCGCGCAGACCTCCGGCGACCAGATCGCCTCGTTCCACACCCAGCTCACCGCGCTGACGGCCGACCCGCGGTTCCGCGGCGGCGACTACTACGACGCCCCCGACGGCGAGGGCCCGCACGTCGGGCTCGGGCTGGCGCGGCAGATCGCGCACCAGACGTACCGCAGCGCCGCCGAGCTCGACGCCCGGTTCGGCCGCATCCCGCAGGGTGGCGAGGAGCCGCTCGACGGCGGCCGGTTCGCGGTGCAGTCCTACCTCGACCACCACGGGGACAAGCTCGCGCGCCGGTTCGACGCCAACACCTACGCCGTGCTGACCCGGTCGATGATCACGCACGACCTGGGCCGGGACCGCGGCGGCGTCGAGGCCGCGCTCGCCACGGTCACCGCGGACACGCTGGTGGTCGCCGTCGACTCGGACCGGCTGTTCCTGCCCGAGCAGTCCGCGCGGATCGCCACGGGGGTGCCGGGGGCGCGTCCGCTGCGCACGCTGCGCACGCCGTACGGGCACGACGGGTTCCTCATCGAGCACGAGCAGCTCGGGCCGCTGGTCCGGGAGCACCTGGAGGGCTGAGGCCCCGGCCGGCGCCCGCCGCCGCACGGGACCCCGGCCGCGTCTGGCACGCTGACCCCATGCAGACCGGGATCGGGGACGTGACCGCGCGCACCGAGGTGCTGCGCCGGCAGTGGGACGCGCTGCGCGACTGGGTCGGCGACGTGCTGGACGCCGACACGGCGCGCGCCGCCAGCGTGCTGGACGGCTGGAGCGTCGCCGAGCTGGTCGCGCACCTCGGCCGCGCGATGGATGCGCTCGCGGTCTGCGAGCCCGCGCCGGCCGGCACCGTCCCGCTCAGCCTCGCCGAGTACCTGGGCTCCTACGCGGGCCGGGCCGCCGACATCGACCGGGTCACCAAGGAGCTCGCCGCCGAGATCGCCGACGACCCGCTGCGCCACGTGGACGCCCTGGTCGCCCGGGCGCTGCGCCGGGCCGACGAGCTCGGGCCGCAGGACCGCGTGGTGCAGGCCCGGCGTGGCCCCGTGCTGCTGTCCACGATGCTGGCGTCCCGCATCACCGAGCTCGTGGTGCACGCCGACGACCTCCAGCGGTCCCTGGCGCGCGCCCGCGGCGCCGCTCCGGGGTCCCGCGCGGAGCTCGGCACCGGCGTCGGCCCGCTGCCCGGCGTCCCGGGCGGGCTCGGGCCGGAGGGCGGGCTCGGCGACGGGGTCACCTCGGCGGGGCCGGTCGACGGCGACGCGCTCGACCTCGTGGCGACCGAGCTGCTGCGCATCGTGCAGGCGCGTGGCGGCTGGGACCTCGACGTGGTGCAGCCGCTGACCTGGGTCCGGCTGGCCGCCGGCCGGGTGCCGTACGACGTCGACGTCCTGGCGGCGGCCCTCGCGCCGCGCTTCACTTCGGACTCGGTCCCGGACCTGGGCCGCATGCTGCCCCTCCTCTGACGGGGCCCCTCCTTCGCGGGGCGTCGGGGAGGGCGGGGTGTCGGGCGAGGTCCCGGGGCGCGCCGGGGCGGGCGGGCTAGGGTCGGGAGCATGCTCGCCGCGATGGTCACCCGGTTCTCGCCCGACGACCCCCTGGCGGGGCTGACCGTCGGGGAGCACCCCGAGCCCGAGGCCCGCGAGCACTGGACCACCGTCGACGTCCGCGCGGCGGCCCTCAACCAGCACGACCTCTGGTCGCTCCGCGGCGTCGGCCTCAGGGCCGAGCAGCTGCCGATGGTGCTGGGCACCGACGGCGCCGGCGTGACCCCCGACGGGCGCGAGGTCGTGCTGCACGCCGTGGTCGGCGGCGCGTCGGGGCACGGCGTCGGCCCCGCGGAGCCGCGGTCGCTGCTGTCCGAGCGGTACCCCGGCACGATCGCCGAGCGGGTCGCGGTCCCCACCTGGAACCTCGTCGCGAAGCCGGCCGAGCTGTCGTTCGTCGAGGCGGCCTGCGTCCCGACGGCGTGGCTCACCGCCTACCGGATGCTGTTCGTGACCGGCCGCGCGCAGCCGGGCCAGCGGGTGCTGGTGCAGGGCGCGGGCGGCGGCGTCGCGACGGCGGCGGTCCGGCTCGCCGCCGCGGCCGGGCTCGAGGTGTGGGTGACCAGCAGGGACGAGCGGCGGCGCGCGCGGGCGGTGGAGCTCGGGGCGGCCGGCGCCGTCGCGTCCGGCGAGCGGCTGCCCGTCCGGGTCGACCTGGTGGTCGAGACGGTCGGCGCCGCGACGTGGTCGCACTCGGTGCGCTCGGTGCGGCCGGGCGGCACGATCGTCGTCGCCGGCGCCACCACCGGCGACCCGGCCGCGATGGAGATCCAGCGGGTGTTCTTCCTGGAGATCGCGGTGCTGGGCGCCACGATGGGCACGAAGCAGGACCTGGAGCAGCTGCTCGCGTTCCTGGCCCGCACCGGGGTGCGGCCGGTCGTCGACTCCACCGTCCCGCTGGCCCGGGTCGGCGAGGGCCTGGCACGCTTGGCGCGCGGCGACCAGTTCGGCAAGGTCGTCGCCGAGGTCTGACGGGGCGACGGGTCGGGAGGGGGCGCGATGGCCGGCCGGTGGCGCGAGGACGTCCTGGGCGAGGACTACCGCGTCCGGACGATCGACCTGGCGCCCGACGAGGAGGGCGAGGTCGTCGCCAGCCTGGTCCGGTACGCCCCGCCGACGCCGGAGCCGCTGCGGCCGTCCCGCGCGGTGCTCTACCTGCACGGCTGGTCCGACTACTTCTTCCAGACCGGACTCGCCGAGTTCTGGCACGCGCAGGGCGCCGCGTTCTACGCACTCGACCTGCGCAAGTACGGTCGCAGCCTGCGCCCGCACCAGACGCCCGGCTACGTCGACGACCTGCGCACCTACGACGAGGAGATCGAGGCCGCGCTGGACCAGGTGCACCGCGACCTCGGCCGGTTCGCGCGGGTGATGATCATGGGCCACTCCACGGGCGGCCTGATCGCCGCGCTGTGGGCGAACCGGCACCCGGGCCGGCTCCACGGCCTGGTGCTCAACTCCCCCTGGCTGGAGCTGCAGGGCGCGGCGGTGGTCCGGCACGTGAGCGCGCCCGCGATCGCCCGGCTGGCGCGGCTGCAGCCCAAGGCGCCGCTGCCGAACATCGACCCGGGCTTCTACGGGCGGACCCTGCGGGCCGCGGACGGCGGCGAGTGGACCTACGAGGACGCCTGGCGGCCGGTGCCCGCGTTCCCCGTCCGGGCGGGCTGGCTCGCCGCCATCATCGCCGGGCACGCGGAGGTGGCCCGGGGGCTGCACATCCGGGTGCCGGTGCTCATGCTCGCGTCCGACCGCACCGTGATCAGCCCGCGGTGGAGCGAGGACATGCGCGCCGCGGACGTGGTGCTCGACGTCGAGCTGCTGGCCCGGCGCGCGGTGCAGCTCGGGCCGGTGGTGTCGGTGGTGCGGATCGCGGGCGGCCTGCACGACCTCACGCTGTCGCCCGCGCCGGTCCGGGCGCGGCTGTACGCGGAGATCGGCCGGTGGACGGCGGCGTACGGCTGGTCGTGACCGCCCGCCCGGGCCGGCTCAGGCGCCGACGGCCTCGCCGAGCGTCGGGCCGTCCTCGCCGAACCGCCACACCCGCCAGCCGTCGGCCGGCCGCTCCAGGTCGGCGGCGGCGGTCGCGGCGCTGCTCGGGTCGGCGTGCACCGTGCCGTCCTCGAGCTCGATGAGCCCGTCGACCCGCAGCGTCGCGACCAGGCGCTGGTTGCGGCGCACGCGGTGCCACACGAGCTCCAGGTCCCGGCGCTCCGCGGCGGCGAGGGCCTCCAGCTCCGGCAGCGGCTCCGCGGCCACGGCGGTCGCGTCGCCGTCGCGCGGCGCCGGGACGCCGTCGACGACGGGCGGGATGAGCGTGGTCTCGTCGGTGCGCGGGGCGGGGCGGGGCTCCGGCTCGGGCGCGGCGTGCCGGTGGTGCTCGGCGCCCTCGGGCGCGGCGGCTCCGGCGGCGTCGGCGGCGTCGGCGGCGTCGGTCCGGACCACCGGCGTCGGGTCGGTGGGCGCCGTCCCGCGGTGCCCGCCGGAGGTCGCCGTGCGGGCCGCGGCCACCGGGACGGCGCCCGTGCGCGGCCCCGGCTCGACCGCGCGGCGCTGCCCGCCGGTGGTGCGCAGCGGGGACACGTCGACGTAGCGGCGACCGCCCGGGCCCTGGGTCACGCCCAGCCGCAGCACCTCGACTCCGCCGCCCGCGGTCACGTGGTCGACGGCCTCCAGCACGTCCTCCGCGACGTCCGCGCACACGACGACCAGCCGGGCACCCGGGGGCACCGGGCCCTGCGACCGCAGCACCGGGGCGCGGTCGCGGAACACGGCGAGCTCGGCCTCGAACGCCTCCGGGCCGCCGCGGTACATCCGCGCGAGGTCCGCACGGCTCAGCCGGGCGGCGCCGCCCGCGTGCCGCAGCGCGCGCACCAGGGCCGCCTCGTCCAGCAGCTGCACGACCTCCACGACGACGGGACGCGAGGCCGCGTCGAGCGCCAGCAGGTGCGGGCCCCCGCGGGCGCCCTCGTGCACCGTGAGCACCTGCTCGCCCAGCAGGTCCGACACGTGCTCCGTCACCAGCGCGGCCGAGTCGGCCTCGAACGCGTCGGCCCGGGGCCGCATCGGCTGGACGAGGGTCCCCTGGCCGCCGTCGAGCTCGAAGATCGCCATCAGTCCGCTGCATCCTTCCCGCGGCCCTCGACCGGACCGTCCCACCGCGCCGCACGCGCCGCCGCCGGGCGCCCGGCACCGCCGGGCGCTCCACCCCGCGGAAGTCTTCCACCGCCGGGACCGCACCGGGTCCCGGCCCGCCCATCTGCACGAGATGTCCACGCGGACGCGCCCGGCCGGGGCCGGGCCGGTGCCGTCACGCGGACAGGTGCTCCTCCAACCGCTCGACCTTGCCCGTCAGCTCACCGGTGCGCCCCGGGCGGATGTCCGCCTTGAGCACCAGGCTCACGCGCCCCGCGTGCCGGCCGACGGCCTCGGACGCCCGCCTCACGACGTCCATGCACTCGTCCCACTCGCCCTCGATCGTCGTGAACATCGCGTCCGTGCGGTGCGGCAGGCCGGACTCCCGGACCACGCGCACCGCGTCGGCGACGGCCTCGGTCACGGACTCACCCGCACCGAGCGGGGACACGGAGAACGCCACGAGCATGCCCCCCACCCTGGTGCACGGTGCCGGGGTCCGTCCAGCCCCCGGACGGGTGCGGGGCGCGCGCGGACGGGTGCGCGGCGCTTCACCCGCAGGTCGGACCCATCCGGCCCCGCCCCCGGCTCCGAACCCCCACCAGCGCACGCCCCGTGCGCCACGTCAGCGGGGAACGTCACCCCGGGAGGAGAGATCACCATGGGCCAGTCTGCCAACCGCCTCGTCGGCGGGATCTTCGGCGCCGTCTACCTGCTCGTCGGGATCGCCGGGTTCTTCGTCAGCTCCGGCGCGGACTTCGCGGGCACCGAGGGCGGGACGCTGATCTTCTTCGAGGTCAACCCGCTGCACAACATCGTGCACCTCGCGATCGGCGCCGCCCTGCTGGGCGCCGCGCTGAGCTCGGTGCGCGCCGCGCGCGGTGCGAACACCACCGTCGGCGCCGTCTACCTCCTGGTCGGCCTGCTCGGGCTGTTCCTGGTCGGCTCGTCGGCGAACATCCTCGCCCTGAACGGCGCGGACAACGTGCTGCACTTCGCCAGCGCGATCCTGCTGCTCGGCGTCGGCCTCGGCGCCGACCGCGCCGCCACCGCCCCGACCGCGGCGCGCCGGGCGTGAGCGGGTCGCTCGCCGGCCGCGTCCCCGGGCCTGTCTCTTCTCCACATCTGACGCTGCCGACGAAGGCCGT
>NZ_JBYTEP010000060.1:11453-22023 GCF_058792015.1 Cellulomonas sp. EB106-03-03-XG116 | reverse complement strand
CCCCCCCCCCCCCAGACCAGGCGCCATGTTTTGTGGGCTCGGAGAGGGGGAGAAGAAACAGGACCGGCCCCGGCGCGGGGCGGGGCGCGCTCAGGGCGTCAGGACGCGCGGGCCGCGAGCCAGCCGGCCAGGCGGTCCGGGCGGTCGGTGATGACCGCGTCGACGCCCAGGGCGACCGCGGCCGCCCAGTGCTCGGGCTCGTTGAGCGTCCAGACCTGGACCTGCAGGCCGGCGGCGTGCAGCCGCGCGACCAGGTCCGGGTGCTCGACCAGCAGCGGGCCGTACGGGTTGACGGTCATGACGCCGAGCTCGCCCGCGACGCGGACCACCTCGTCGACCCCGCCGTCCTCGGGCACCTGGAAGATCAGCAGGCCCCGACGCAGGTCGGGGTCCGCCGCCGCGAGCGCCCGCACGGACTCCGGCCAGAACGACTGCCCGATCACCCGGTCGACCAGCCCGGCCGCGCGGATCGCCTCGGTGACCGGCCGGACCTGGTCGACCGTGAAGGCGCCCTTGAGCTCCAGCAGCAGGTCGATCCCCGGCCGGCGGACCATCAGGTCCAGCACCTCGGCGAACGTCGGCACCCGCTGCCCGGCGTAGGCGGCCGCGAACCACGAGCCCGCGTCCAGCGCGCGCACCGCGTCGAGCGTCATCTCGCCGACGACGCCCTGCCCGTCCGTGGTGGCGTCGACGGTGTCGTCGTGGATGACCACGACCTCGCCGTCGGCCGTCGGCTGGATGTCGATCTCGATGCTGTGCGCGCCCGCGCGCCACGCCGCCTCGAAGGCGGCGAGCGTGTTCTGCGGGGCGACCGCGGAGTTGCCGCGGTGCGCGACGACGAGGGGCGCGGGCGACCCGGACGCCCCGGCGCCGGGGCCGCCCTGGTGGGCGGCCCCGGCGACCGGACCGGTGACGGTTCCGGTCACAGGTACGGCTCGACGTTCTCGGAGTACGCCGTCTCGATCTGCGGCGTGACGGACCCGAACGCCTCGGCCGGGTCGGTGCCCTCGAGGACGATCTGCTCCAGGGCGTCGGTGAGCAGCGCGTCGGCACCCGGCACGAACACGCGGATGTAGTCCTGCGGGCGCGCCTTCTCCGCCAGCTGGTCGACCGCGGTGCGGAACTGCGGGTACTGCTCGTACACGGCCTTCATCGTGTCGGACTCGACGGCCGAGGTGCGCACGGGCATGTAGCCGGTCGCCTGGGAGAACGTCGCGGTGTTCTCGGTGTTCGTGAGGAACTCGAGGAACATCGCCGCGGCGAGCTGCTTCTCCGGGGTGCTGGAGGAGGAGATCGCCAGGCCGGTGCCGCCGGTCGGCGTGCCGCCGCCGGCCGGGCCGTCCGGCAGGTACGCCGTGCCGACCTCGAACGAGGCCGCGTCCAGCGCGCCCTTCAGCGAGCCGGTCGAGCCGATGGTCGACGCGATGAGGCCGGACGCGAAGTCCGCCATCGAGTCGTCCGCCGAGACCGTGGCGATCGCGTCGTCGCCGTGGAACAGGCCGCGGAGGAACTCGCCGCCGGCCAGCGCCTCCTCGGAGTCGAGCGTGACGTCGAACTCGTCGGAGTACTCGCCGCCCTGGCCCCAGATCATGTTCTCGAACCACCACGCGGACCAGGAGGTGCCGAGCGACAGGCCGAACGGCGAGCCCTCCGCCGGGACCTGGGCCTCGAGCGCGGTGCTCCACTCCTGGAGCTGCTCCCAGGACTCCGGGCCCTCGTCGGGCAGGCCCGCGGCGGCCCACATGTCCTTGTTGTAGTAGAAGAGCGGCGTGGAGCGCGCGTACGGCGCGGCCCAGTGCTGGCCGTCGTACTCGTAGTCGCCGTACAGCCCCTGCTGGAAGTCGTCCGCGTCGGCGTCGAGCGCCTCGAACACGTCGTCGAGCGGCATGATCTGGTCGTTCAGGTGGTACCGGAACCACCAGACGTCGGACGCGATGACGAGGTCGGGCTTCTCGTCCGTCTGCGAGGCGGCCTGGAAGCGCTGGGCGACCTCGTCGTAGTTGGCGCCGGCGGTCACGAGGTTGACCTTGATGTCCGGGTTCTCGGCCTCGAAGTCGGCGATGAGCTGCTCCTCCACGGCCTGGGACTGGCCGGGGTGGTTGCTCCACCAGGTGATCTCGGACGCGGGCTCGACCTGCGACCAGTCGGTCGCCTCGGCGGCCGCGGACTCGTCGGACGAGGCGGCGGTCGACGGGCCGCCGCACGCCGTGAGCGCGAGCGTCGTGCCGGCGACGGCAGCGGCGACGGCCAGGGTGCTGCGGCGGCGCCTGCGGGGGTGGGACACGGTGGTGCTCCTTCGGGGGTTCGCGCGCCGCGTCGCGGCGCTCGGGGGGCTGACGGGCGCGCGGGGGCGCGGCCGTCTCAGGCGGCCGGCGGACCGGCCACGTTCCGGGCGGGTCAGCCGGTGACGGCGCCCGCGGTGAGGCCGGCGACGAGCCGGCGCTGCAGGGCCAGGAAGACGACGAGGATCGGCAGGGTCACGACGACCGTGGCGGCCAGCAGCACGCCCCAGTTGGTCAGGCCGTCGATGTTCTGCAGCAGGGTGAGGCCGATCGGCAGCGTCATCTTGTCGGCGCGGTCGATGACCAGGAACGGCCAGAGGTAGTCGTTCCACTCGGTGACGACGGACACGAGGGTGACCGCCGCGATGGTCGGCGTGCTCATCGGCACCACGAACCGCCACAGCTTGCGCCAGTGGCCGGCGCCGTCGAGCTCCGCGGCCTCGAGGATCGAGGCGGGCAGCGTCAGGAAGTGCTGGCGGAACAGGAAGGTGCCGAACGCGCTGGCCAGGCCCGGGACGAGGATGCCCTGGTAGGTGTTCAGCCAGCCGAGGTCGGCGACCAGGGTGTAGTTCGGGATGATCGTGACCTGCGGCGGGATCATCAGCGTGGCGATGACCAGCCCGAACACGATCTTCTTGAACGGGAGCTCGAGGAACACCAGCGCGTAGGCGCAGGTGAGGCCGAGGACCACCTTGAGGCCGGCGCCGACGACGGTCAGGCCGACGCTGTTGAGCAGCAGCCGGCCGAGCGGCACGGTGTCCGCGGCCTGCGCGTAGTTGTCGAGGCTGGGCGCGCCCGGCAGCCACTGCACCGGGAACTGGTACAGCTCCTGGGAGGTCTTGAGGCTGGCGAGCAGCATCCAGATCAGCGGGGCGCCGAGCACGATCGTCGCGAGGACCATCGTGAGGTAGCTGCCGACGTGCGGACGCTGCCGGTGGCCCGGGCGTGACGACGCGGCGGTGGGCCGGACGTCGCGCCGGGTGGGCGCCGCGGGCGGGGTCGCGGCCTCGGCGGCCGGGCGACGGGGCGTCAGGACGCTCATGCGTAGTGGACCTTCCGCTGGACGAACCGCATCTGCACCGCGGTGACCGCCAGCAGCACGAGGAACAGGACGGTGGCGACGGCGGAGGCGTAGCCCGCGCGGCCGTTGACGAAGCTCTCCTGGTACACGGAGTACATGAGCGTCGTGGTCGACCCGAGCGGGCCGCCCTGGGTCATCGCCTTGATGATGTCGAACGACTGCAGCGAGGCCAGCATCATCGTGACCAGCAGGAAGAACGACGTCGGGGTGAGCAGCGGCAGGATGATCGACCGCAGCGTCCGGAACGACGAGGCGCCGTCGAGGGCCGCCGCGTCCTTGAGGTCCTGCGGGACCGACTGCAGGCCGGCCAGGTAGATCAGGGCGACGTACCCGAGGTTCTTCCAGAGGTACACGACGATCACCATCACCAGCGGCCACGGGCGCTGGGTGTACCACTGGGGCGAGGACGCCCCGACCCAGCTCAGCACCTCGCGCATCAGGCCGTACCGCGGGTCGAAGATGAACAGCCAGAGGATGCCGACCGCGAAGCCCGACAGCACGTACGGTGCGAACGCCACGGTGCGGGCGAAGCCGCGGCCGCGGAGCTTCTGGTTGAGCAGGACCGCCAGGCCGAGGCCCAGCAGCATCGCGCCGCCGACCGTGGCGACGGTGAACACCACCGTGGTGGTGACGACCTGCGTGAAGTTCCGCGAGGTGAACAGCTCGACGTAGTTGCCCAGCCCGATGCTGCGGGCGACGGGCGAGCCGAGGTTCCACTGCAGCGTCGACAGGTAGAACGACTGGATCAGCGGCCGGTAGACGAACACCAGCAGCAGGGCCACGTTGGGCCCGGCCAGCAGGAGGAACCAGAGCAGCGCCGACCGGCGCTTGTGCGACTGGAGCGCCCCGCGCTGCCGGGGAGCGCCCGAGGGGGCGGCCACCGGTGGCGGGGCGAGGACGTCGGCAGAGGTCACGGGGAGGAGTCCGCTTCGTTCGGGGGGGCAGGGTGCTGGCCCGCTCCGTCGCCGGCCCTGGACACCCTGCCCCGGCCGCGCCACCCGGACGACCCTTCCCGGGGTGCGTTCCGCAAGGCTTCCCGGGTCGTTCACCTGGGGTTCCGCGGCGTCACCGGGCGGTCAGCGGGTGGACGCCCGGGCGACCGCCAGGGACGGAGGTCCTACCCTCGTCGCGTGCCCGCCCGCTCCCCCGCGGACCGGTCCGACCCCGCTGTCCGGTCGGCCGTCCGCACCGCCGTGTCCGTGTCCGTGGCGACCGGGCTGTACGGCGTCTCGTTCGGCGCGCTGTCCGTCGCCGCCGGCCTCGACGTCCCGCAGACGATGGCGCTGAGCCTGCTGATGTTCAGCGGCGGCTCGCAGTTCGCCGCGGTGGGCGTCGTGGGCGCGGGCGGCGGGATCGGGGCGGTCGTGGCGACCGCGGGGCTGCTCGGGGCGCGCAACGGCCTCTACGGGGTGCAGGTCGCCCCGCTGCTGGGCGCCTCCGGCTGGCGGCGCGTGCTCGCGGCGCACCTGACGATCGACGAGTCCACGGCCGTCGCGACGGCGCAGCCGACGCCCGCCGCGACCCGTGCCGGGTTCTGGTGGACCGGCGCCGGCGTGTTCGTGCTGTGGAACGCCTTCTCGCTCCTGGGCGCGCTGCTCGGCGACGCGCTGGGCGACCCGCGGCGGTACGGGCTGGACGCGGCTGCCGGGGCGGCGTTCCTCGCGCTGCTGTGGCCGCGGCTGTCCGGCGACGACGCGCGGGCGACGCGGACCGTGCGCGCCGTGGCGGTGGCGGCCGCCGTGCTGGCGCTCGCGCTCACCCCCGTGGCGCCGGCCGGCGTGCCGGTGCTCGCGGCGGCCGCGCTGGCGGTGGTCGTGGGGGTGCTCGACGGCGGGGGCGCGGGCGCCGGCCGGGGCACGGGCGGCGGGGCCGACGCGGCGCCGGCGGTGACCCCGTGAGCCGGCTCGCGGTGTGGTGGGCCGTGCTGGCCGCCTCGGTCGTGGTGCTCGCCACGAAGGTCGCCGGGCACCTGGTCCCGCGCGCGCTCCTGGAGCGGCCCCGGGTGGTCCGCACGGCCGCGCTGGTGACCGCGGCGCTGCTGGCCGCGCTGGTCGCGGTGCAGACGGCGACGACCGACGGCGCCCTCGCGCTGGACGCGCGGCTGGCGGCGCTGGCGGTCGCGGCGGTCGCCCTGCTGCTGCGCGCGCCGTTCGTGCTGGTCGTGCTGCTGGCCGCCGCGACGGCGGCCCTGCTCCGCTGGCTGGGCCTGCCCTGACGCGCGCGCCCGGCGCGGGCGCGCCCGGCGGGTCCGTCAGACCGCGACCGGGGCCTTGATCGCCGGGTGGTGCTGGTAGCCCTCGATCGTCACGTCCTCGGCGGTGTACTCGAACAGCGACGGGGCGCGGCGCAGGCGCAGGGTCGGCGCCGGGAACGGCTCCCGGGTCAGCTGCTCGCGCACCTGGTCGACGTGGTTGTCGTAGATGTGGCAGTCGCCGCCGGTCCAGACGAAGTCGCCGACCTCGAGGTCGACCTGCTGCGCCACCATGTGCGTGAGCAGGGCGTAGGACGCGATGTTGAACGGCACGCCCAGGAACAGGTCGGCCGACCGCTGGTAGAGCTGGCAGGAGAGCTTCCCGTCGGCCACGTAGAACTGGAAGAACGCGTGGCACGGCGCGAGCGCCATCGACGGGATGTCCGCGACGTTCCACGCGGACACGATGTGCCGCCGCGAGTCGGGGTCCCGCCGCAGGCCGTCGAGCACCTGCGCGAGCTGGTCGATCGTCCCGCCGTCGGGGGTCGGCCAGGACCGCCACTGCACCCCGTACACCGGGCCGAGGTCGCCGTCCTCGGCGGCCCACTCGTCCCAGATGTGCACGCCCTTCTCCTGCAGCGTGCGGGCGTTGCGCTCGCCGCGCAGGAACCAGAGCAGCTCCTCGGTCAGCCCGCGCACGAAGACGCGCTTGGTGGTGACGAGCGGGAACCCCTGCTGCAGGTCGAACCGCATCTGGTGCCCGAACACGCTGCGGGTCCCGGTGCCGGTGCGGTCCGCCTTGGGGGTGCCGGTCTCCAGCACCAGGCGGAGCAGGTCCTCGTACGGCGTCTCGATCGGTCCGGCGGGCGTCGTCATGGGGCCATCGTAGGGTTCCGGGCCGCGGATCTCGGGGTGCCGCCCGGCGAGGTCCGGGACGACACTGGGCCTCATGACCTCGCCGCTGCCGCCGTACGTCGCCGCCCACACGCCCACCGGCCTGCTGATCGACGGCGAGTGGCGGCACGCCACCGGCCGGGGCACGTTCGCCGTGGCCGACCCGGCGACCACCGACGTGCTGTTCGAGGTGGCCGACGCCACGCCCGAGGACGGCCTCGCGGCGCTCGACGCGGCCCATCGCGCCTTCCCCGCGTGGCGCGAGGTCGCCCCGCGGACGCGGTCGGACGTGCTGCGCGCGGTGTTCGACGCGATGGTCGCCCGCGCGGAGGACCTGGCGGCGCTCATCACCGCCGAGGGCGGCAAGCCGCTGGCGGAGGCGCGCGCCGAGGTGCAGTACGCGGCCGAGTTCGTGCGCTGGTACTCCGAGGAGGCCGTGCGCCTCGGCGGCCTGACCCGGCGGGCGCCCGCGGGCACGCACCACCAGCTGGTGCTCCGGCGGCCGGTCGGCCCCGCGCTGCTCATCACGCCGTGGAACTTCCCGATCGCCATGATCACCCGGAAGGTCGCACCCGCCCTGGCCGCCGGCTGCCCGGTCGTCATCAAGCCGGCGCAGCTCACGCCGCTGACCACCGCGTACTTCGCCGAGATCGTGCGGGCGGAGCTCGACGCGCGCGACCTGCCGGCCGGGGTGATCAACGTGCTGCCGACCGCGTCGTCCCGCGCGCTGACCGAGCCCGTCATCGCCGACCCGCGGCTGCGGAAGCTGTCGTTCACCGGGTCGACCGAGGTCGGCCGGTCGCTGCTCAAGCAGGCCGCCGACAACGTGCTGCGCACCTCGATGGAGCTCGGCGGCAACGCCCCGTTCCTGGTATTCGCCGACGCCGACCTGGACGCCGCCGTCGAGGGCGCCGTCGCCGCCAAGATGCGCAACGCCGGGCAGACCTGCGTCGCCGCGAACCGGTTCCTCGTCCAGGAGCCGGTCGCCGCGGAGTTCGCCGACCGGCTGACGACCGCGTTCGAGCGGCTGGTGATGGGCCCCGGCACCGCCCCGGACGTCGCGGTCGGCCCGCTCATCGAGGAGGCGGCCGTCGACCGGGTCGAGGAGCTGGTCACCGCGGCGGCGGACGACGGCGCCCGGGTGCGGACCGGCGGCGAGCGGCCGGGACGGCGCGGGTACTTCTACCCGCCGACCGTGCTCGACCGGGTGCCCGAGGACGCCCGCGCCGTGCGGGAGGAGATCTTCGGCCCCGTGGCCCCCGTCGTGACGTTCGGCGACGAGGCCGACGGCCTCCGGCTGGCGAACGCGACGGAGTTCGGCCTGGTCGCGTACGCCTACACGAGGGACGTCGACCGGGTGATGCGGCTGGCCGAGGGCGTCGAGGCCGGGATGATCGGCGTCAACCGCGGCATGGTGTCCGACGCCAGCGCGCCGTTCGGCGGGGTCAAGTCCTCGGGCATCGGGCGCGAGGGCGGCGAGGCCGGGATCGAGGAGTACCTGGAGCCGGTGTACGTGGCATTGTGACCGGCATGGACCCCCTGCTCGCCGCCACCTCCGACGTCTCCGTCCGCCCCGCCGTCCCCGGGGACGAGGGAGCCGTCGCGGCCGTGCAGCTCGCCGCGTGGCGGGCGACGCTCGGCGACCTGGTCGGCGAGGACGTGCTCGACCGGGTCGACCTCGCGCGGGTCACCGACCAGTGGGCCGCGGCGATCGCCTCGCCCCCGGGCCGCGGTTACCGCGTGCTGGTCGCGATGCACGGGCCGCGGCTGGTCGGGTTCGCCTCCGTCGCGCCGGTCACCGCCCCGCCCGGGTCGGGCGACGACACCCCGGGCGGCGAGATCCTCGCGCTGGAGGTCGACCCCGCCGAGCGGCGGCTGGGCCACGGCTCCCGGCTGCTCGCCGCCGTCGTCGACCTGCTGCGCGACGAGGACCGGGCGACCAGCGTGCAGACCTGGGTCGTGCAGGGCGACACCGCGCGCGAGCAGTTCCTCGGGTCGGCGGGGCTCGGCGACGTCGGCGCGACCCGGGTGCTCGGCGAGCAGGACGACCCGCGGGAGATCACCGAGCACCTCTGGGGCGCCGGCATCTGACCGGCCCGCCCGTGGGCGGGTCCCGGCGCCGGCCGCGCCTCCGGTGCGGCCGGGTGCCGCCGTCCGGGTGGCGCCCTCACCCGGACGGCCGGCGCGCGGTGAACGGCGCGCGAACAGCCGGCGTCGCGGCGCGGCGACGCCTCAGGTCGGCGGCGCGCCGGGCGATCGTGCGGGCGTGTCCCCCCAGACCCGCGCGCCCTGGCGGCGCGCCGACCGCGGCCGGCTCCTCTCGGACCTGGTCTCCGCCCCCGTCGTCGTCGCCCCGACCGACTCCTGCGAGGCGGTGGACGTCGGCTTCCGCACCCGGTGGACCGGCTCCTCGGTCCTCGTCGCCCCGCGCGAGCCGGGCGGCCCGCACGGGATGGTCGCCCGCAAGGACTTCCTCACCACGATGACCGGGCGGTACGGCTTCGGCCGGTCGCTGTGGGGGCGGCGGCCGGTCGCGGACGTCGCGCGCTGGGAGGTGCCCTGGGTCGACGTCCGGGCCTCGCTGACGGAGGCCGCCGAGCGGCTGGTCGGGGGCGACGGCTACCAGGACATGATCGTCACCGGAGCGGACGGCGGCCCGGTCGGCATCCTCGACCCGACGACGCTGATGGAGGCGCTCGCCGCGGAGCTGGCGCACGAGGCGTCGCACGACCACCTCACCGGCGTCACGTCCCGGGCCCGGTTCGTCGACGGCCTCCGGGAGCTCTGCGCGGCCGCGCGCGCGGACGGCGGGGCCGTGGTCCTGGCGTTCCTCGACCTCGACCGGCTCAAGGAGGTCAACGACACCCTCGGGCACTCGTTCGGCGACGCGCTGCTGCACTCCGTCGCGACCCGGCTGGCGGCGTCGGCGCTGCCCGGCGACGTGGTCGGGCGGCTGGGCGGCGACGAGTTCGCGGTCGCCCGCCTGCTGCCGGCGCAGACGCCCGACGACACCTGGCGGGTCCGCGCGCTGGACCTCGGCGAGGTGCTGCGGGCGGCGATCGCGGCGCACGACCCGGGCCTGCCGGTGCCCGCCCACTCCCGGGTGTCCGTCGGCCTGGCGCTCGGCGCCGGAGCGCTCGTCGACCACGACCGGCTGCTGCGCGAGGCCGACCTGGCGATGTACGGCGCGAAGAAGGCGGGCGGCGACCGGGTGCGGCTCGCCGGCGCGGACACCGGCCCGGGGGCGGGCGCGGGCGCAGGTCCGGGTCCCGGCGCGGCGGGCCTCGCGGGGCTCGCCGCGCTGCCCGGGCTCGACCTCGAGTCGCTGGAGGTGCACTACCAGCCGATCGCGGGCACGGCCGACGGGTCGGTGCGCGAGGTGGAGGCCCTGCTGCGGTCCCGGGACGCCGAGGGGCGGCTCGCGGGCCCGGTCGCGCCGCTGGACCGGGCCGCGCGGGCGGGCCTGGCGCTCGAGCTCGACCTGTGGGTGCTCGAGCGCGCGTGCACCGACCGGGCCGGGTGGCGCGCCGCGCTCGGCGACGACGCCCCGGCGGTGGTGAACGTGAACCTGTCCCCCGCCGCCCTGGAGGAGCCGCTGCTCGCCGACCGGGTGCTCCGGGTGCTGGACGCGTCGGGCACGCCGCACGACGGCGTGCGGCTGGAGCTGTCCGAGGCGGCGACCGAGGCGCAGGTCGCCGCGGCGCTCGGGGCGCTCGACGCGCTCCGGGCCGCCGGGGTGCCGATCGCCCTCGACGACCTGGGCGGCGCGATGTCGGGCCTGCGGCAGGTCTCGCGGCTGCCGGTCGACGTGCTCAAGATCGACCGGTCGGTGGTGGCGGGGATGCTCGACGACCCGCTGGACGCGCTGCTGGTCGAGCTCGTGCACCGGATGGCCGTCGAGCAGGGCATGACCGTCGTCGCCGAGGGCGTCGAGTCGGCCGCGCAGCTCGACGCGCTGCGGGCGGCGGGGGTGCCGCTGGTCCAGGGCTTCCTGGTCGCGCGGCCCATGCCGGCGGACGCCCTGCGCGCGTACCTGACCCCGGCCTGACCACGGCTCCCGGGACGCCCGACAAGCCCGACGGTGGATGGTTGTGACGGACACGCCGCCGGCGTGTCCGTCAC
>NZ_JBYTEP010000060.1:0-11443 GCF_058792015.1 Cellulomonas sp. EB106-03-03-XG116 | reverse complement strand
AGGGGGGGGGGTTGGCGACGGACACGCCTCGGGCTTTCCCCCCACAACCATCCACTGTCGGTGGCGCTGGGGCGCGGACGAGGGACGACGGGACGGGCCCCGGGGTCAGGACAGGCCGCGGGGCTCCTCGCCGGCCGGCGCGCGGCCGCGGTGGACCCGCGACGCGTGCCGCAGGGCCGCGCGGGCACGCTTCCGGTCGCCCGCGGCGTCGTACGCGAACGCCAGCCGGTACCAGGTGCCCCAGTCGCCGTCCGGCGCGGCCTCGGCCTCGGCCCGCGCCGCCTCGAACTGGCCAGCCGCGGCCGCGCGGTCGATGCGCCCGCCCGGGCTGCGCGGCAGGTCGTCGACCGGCAGCTCGCCGCGCGCGGCGAGCGTGTCGGCCATCCGCTGCACGTCGACGGCGAGCAGCCACTCGCGCGCGACCAGGCCCAGCACCAGCAGGGGCAGCAGCGCGAACGCCGCGCCGAGCCCGACGCCGACGGGCTCGCCGGTGCGGATCAGCGCGACGGCGCGGCCCGCGACCAGCCAGAGGTACAGGCCGAGCAGCGCGGTGAGCGCGATCGCGGCGACCAGGCCGGTCCGGCGCCGCGCCGGCGTGGCCCGCCCGGGCTCCCGGGGCTCCCCCACGGCGGTCAGCCCAGGTCCAGGTAGCGCTCGAGCCCGACCGTCAGCCCCGGGCGGGACCCCACCTGCCGGACCGCGTGCAGCACGCCGGGCATGAACGACACCCGGTCGAACGAGTCGTGCCGGATGGTCAGCTGCTCCCCCGCGTTACCCAGCAGGATCTCCTCGTGCGCGACGAGCCCGCGCAGCCGCACCGCGTGCACCCGGACCCCGTCCACGTCCGCGCCCCGCGCGCCGTCGAGCGCCGTCGTGGTGGCGTCCGGCACCGGGCCCAGCCCGGCCTCGCGGCGGGCGGCCGCGATCGCGTGCGCGGTGTGCCGGGCGGTGCCGGACGGCGCATCGACCTTGTCGGGGTGGTGCAGCTCCACCACCTCGACCGACTCGAACCACCGGGCGGCCCGCGCGGCGAACGCCATGGCCAGCACCGCGCCGAGCGCGAAGTTCGGGGCGATGAGCACGCCCACGCCCGGGCGCTGCGCGAGGTCGGCCTCGACCCGCGCCAGCGACTCCGGCGTCCAACCGGTGGTGCCCACGACGGCGTGCACCCCCTGGGCGACCAGCGACCGCACGTTCGCCTCGGCGACCGACGGCACGGTGAAGTCGACCGCGACCTGCGCCCCGGTCGCGGCCACCGCGCCGACGTCGTCGCCGTGCTCGAGGGCGGCCACCAGCTCCAGGTCGGGCGCGCCCTCCACGGCGTCGACGACGGTCCGTCCCATGCGGCCGGCCGCGCCCAGCACGGCCACCGTGATCGATTCGCTCACGCGGGCAACCCTATGCGAGCCCTACGCGGTCGCGAGCACGTCCTCCATGCCGCGGACCGCCCGGCGCAGGTCCAGGGCGTGCAGGCCCGTGAACCGCTCGACCTCGCGCTGCGGGTAGCCGGCGTCGGCGTACGCGCGGAGCACCCGGACCACCCCGACGGCGTCGCCGCGGTCGTCGACGCCGAGCTCGCGCACCGCGCAGGACAGCCGGACCGTCGACAGGAACGCCGACGGGGTCAGCCCGACGTGCGCGGCGAGCAGCGCGTGCAGCCCGGCGAGCGACCGGTCGACCTCGCGCGCCAGGTCGACCGGGCGGACCAGGCCGCGCTCGGCGTCGGCGTACCGGGCGACCCGGTCGACGGCGTCTCGGTCGGCCGCGGGCACCGGGCGCCGGACCGCGGCGGCCAGGGAGTCCTCGAGGACGGCGACGCAGGCGGCGGCCGCGGCGCCCTCGCCGAGCCCGGCGGCGGCGTCCCACGCGGCGCGCATGCCGGCGGCGAGGACGGCCTCGTCCAGGCCGAGCGCCTCGCCCAGCGGCCGGTGCTCGTCCACGAGGAACCCGGCGGGGTGCAGCGCCGACAGCGCCCAGGGCGCGAGCCGCGCGCCGACCTCCCAGGACTCGGCGTCCCCGGCGGGCAGCACCACGCCCGGCACGACCCGCGGGCCGCGCAGCACGCTGCCGACGGACTCCGCCTCGCGGGTCAGCGGGTCGACCCAGCGCACCGGCGCGCCGAGCCGGACGACGGCGGACGGCCGGCCGTCGGGCAGCGCGACCCGGGGCGGGGCGGCGTGCGGCGCCCGGGCGACCCAGAGCGCCTCCACCAGCCCGGGCGATCGGGGGGCGACGGCGACGGAGCGACGGGCGGACGTGACGGCGGCCATGCCCTCATCATCGTCCCGCGCCGCGCGCGGCGGAACGGGACCTCCGGCCCGGTCGGCGCACGACCCCGGGGACGGCAGGAGCCGGGCCCCCCGGAGGGGACCCGGCTCCGGTGACGACGGACCGCCGTCGGCGTCAGCCGCCGAACGGCCCCACGCGCACCACGGACCGCGGCCGCGCGGCCAGGTCGGCGGCGAGCTCCTGCACCTCGCGGGCCGTGACCGCGCGGACGCGGTCGAGCGACTCCTGCGTGGACAGCAGCTGCCCGTGCACCAGCTCGGACTTGCCCAGCCGGCTCATGCGCGACCCGGAGTCCTCCAGGCCGAGCACCAGGCTGCCGGACAGCTGCCCGACGGACCGGCGCAGCTCGGCGTCGGTGATGCCGCCGTCCGCGAGCCGCTCCAGCTCGGCGACCATGAGCTCGGTGACCTCGTCGATCCTGGCCGGCGCGCAGCCCGCGTACAGGCCGAACACGCCGGTGTCGGCGTGGCCGGACGCGAACGAGTACGTCGAGTACGCCAGGCCCCGCTTCTCGCGGATCTCCTGGAACAGCCGGGACGACATCCCGCCGCCCAGCACCGCGTTCAGCACGGAGAGCGTGAAGCGCCGGGGGTCGGTGGCCGTGAGGCCGGTCCCGCCGACGATGACGTTGCCCTGCTCGGTCGTGCGGCGCACGGTGACCTCGGAGGCCCCCGCCGTCACCGGCAGCGCCTCCGTCGCACCGCGGCGCGCGGCCGGCGCGGTGCCCGCCGCGAGCTCCCAGCCGCCGTCCTGCAGCGCCCGGGTGACCTGCTCGGCGAGCGCGTCGTGGTCGACGTTGCCCGCCGCGGTCACGACCAGCGTGTCCGGGCGGTAGTGCTGCCGGTAGTGCTCCCAGACGGCGTCGCGCGGCACGGCCCGGATCGTGTCCGGCGTGCCGCCGATCGGCCGGCCGAGCGGGTGCTCGCCCAGGACGACCGTCGCGAACCGCTCGTGCACGACGTCGCTCGGGTCGTCGTCGTTCATGGCGAGCTCCTCGAGGATCACGCCGCGCTCGGTCTCGAGCTCGTCGCTGTCCAGGCGGGCCGAGGTCACCATGTCGGCGATGACGTCGACCGCCATCGGCAGGTCCTCGTCGAGCACCCGGGCGTAGTAGCAGGTGTGCTCCTTGCCCGTGGCGGCGTTCGCCTCGCCGCCGACCTCGTCGAACGCCTCGGCGATGTCCATCGCCGTGCGCCGCGCGGTGCCCTTGAACAGCAGGTGCTCGAGGAAGTGCGTCGAGCCGTGGTGCCCGTCGGACTCGTCCCGGGAGCCGACGCCGACCCACGCCCCGACGGACGCGGACCGGACGCCGGGGACGTGCTCGGTGAGCAGGCGGACCCCGCCGGGCAGGACGGAGCGACGGACGGAGCCGTCACCCGCCTGCCCGGCGGTCAGGTCGCTCCCGGGGGCACCGGGAGCGACCAGGGGGAGGTCCAGCGGCACGTCAGGCGTCGGCCGGCTCAGCGGCGGCGGACTCGTCCGAGCCCGCCTCCTCGCCCTCGACCACGGCGTGCAGCGACAGCTTGCCGCGCGGGTCGATCTCGCCGATCTCGACCTGGACCTTCTGGCCCACGCCGAGGACGTCCTCGACCTTCTCGACCCGCTTGCCGCCGACGAGGCGACGGATCTGCGAGATGTGCAGCAGGCCGTCCTTGCCGGGCGACAGCGAGATGAACGCGCCGAAGGTGGTCGTCTTGACGACCGTGCCGACGAAGCGCTCGCCGATCTCCGGCATGTGCGGGTTGGCGATCGCGTTGATCGCCGCCCGCGCGGCCTCCGCCGACGGACCGTCGGTGGCGCCGATGTAGACCGTGCCGTCGTCCTCGATCGAGATGTCGGCGCCGGTCTCCTCCTGGATCTGGTTGATCATCTTGCCCTTCGGGCCGATGACCTCGCCGATCTTGTCGACCGGGACCTTCACCGTGATGACGCGCGGGGCGTTCGGCGACATCTCGTCCGGGACGTCGATCGCCTCGTTCAGGACGTCGAGGATCGCGAGGCGCGCCTCCTTGGCCTGGGTCAGCGCGTCGGCCAGCACGGAGGCGGGGATGCCGTCGAGCTTGGTGTCGAGCTGGATGGCCGTGACGAACTCGCGGGTGCCGGCGACCTTGAAGTCCATGTCGCCGAACGCGTCCTCGGCGCCCAGGATGTCGGTGAGCGCGGCGTACCGGGTCTCGCCGTTCACCGTGTCGGACACGAGGCCCATGGCGATGCCGGCGACGGGGGCGCGCAGCGGCACACCCGCGTTCAGCAGCGACAGGGTCGAGGCGCAGACGGAGCCCATCGAGGTCGAGCCGTTGGAGCCGAGGGCCTCGGACACCTGGCGGATCGCGTAGGGGAACTCCTCGCGGCTCGGCAGCACCGGCATGATCGCGCGCTCGGCGAGGGCTCCGTGGCCGATCTCGCGCCGCTTCGGCGAGCCCACGCGGCCGGTCTCGCCGGTCGAGTAGGGCGGGAAGTTGTAGTTGTGCATGTAGCGCTTGCGCGTCTCGGGCGACAGCGTGTCGAGCTGCTGCTCCATGCGGAGCATGTTCAGCGTGGTGACACCCATGATCTGGGTCTCGCCGCGCTCGAACAGCGCCGAGCCGTGCACGCGGGGCAGGACCTCGACCTCGGCGGACAGCGTGCGGATGTCCCGCAGGCCGCGGCCGTCGATGCGGAAGCCGTCGGTCAGGATGCGCTGGCGGATGACCTTCTTGGTCACCGAGCGCACCGCGGCGGACAGCTCCTTCTCGCGGCCCTCGAACGAGGCGGCGAGCTGGTCCAGGACCTCGGCCTTGATCTCGTCCAGGCGGCCCTCGCGGGTCTGCTTGTCCGCGATCTGCATGGCCTCGAGGATCTTCGCCTCGGCGGCGCCCTCGACGGCCTCGTACGCGTCCGGCTGGTAGTCCGGGAACGTCGGGAAGTCGCGGGTCTCCTTGGCGGACTGCGCGGCGAGCTGCTGCTGCGCCTCGACCAGGGCCTTGATGAACGGCTTGGACGCCTCGAGGCCCTCGGCCACGACGGCCTCGGTCGGGGCGACGCCGCCCTCGTCCTTGATGAGGTTCCAGGACTTCTCCGGCGCCTCGGCCTCGATCATCGCGATCGCGACGTCGCCGCCCTCGACCACGCGGCCGGCCACGACGATCTCGAACGTCGCGCGCTCGCGCTCGGTGTACCGCGGGAACGCGACCCACTGGCCGTCGATCAGCGCGATCCGCACCGCACCGACCGGGCCGGAGAACGGCAGGCCGGAGATCTGGGTGGAGATGGACGCGGCGTTGATCGCCAGGACGTCGTACGCGTCGTCCGGGTGGATCGCCAGGACGGTCACGACGACCTGGACCTCGTTGCGCAGGCCCTTGACGAACAGGGGGCGCAGCGGGCGGTCGATCAGGCGGCAGGCCAGGATCGCGTCGGTCGACGGGCGGCCCTCGCGGCGGAAGAACGAGCCGGGGATCTTGCCCGCGGCGTACTGCCGCTCCTCGACGTCCACCGTCAGCGGGAAGAAGTCGAACTGGTCCTTGGGGTGCTTGCCCGCCGTCGTGGCGGACAGCAGGGCCGTCTCGCCGTCGAGGTAGGCCATCGCGGAGCCGGCGGCCTGCTTGGCGAGGCGGCCGGTCTCGAAGCGGACGGTGCGGGTGCCGAAGCGACCGTTGTCGATCACGGCCTCGGCGAACTGGATCTCGGGACCCTCCACGGGTGCCCTCCTTTGTCTCGAAGGCGCCGGACCGGTCACGGCGGTCTTCGATCGAGGCACCCGGACACGCAGGTTCCGGGAACCACTACCGAGGACCGGACGCGTCGACCGGCGCGGAGTGAGAGTGGTGCGGTGGTGGTGCTGGCGCCGGGTCCCGGACACCGGGGCTCGACGCAGGACCAGCCCGGACCCCAGCGGGGGTCCGGGCTGGTCACGCGGTCATCGGCGCAGGCCGAGCCGCTGGATCAGGCTGCGGTAGCGGTCGATGTCGACCTTCTGCAGGTAGCCCTGGAGGCGGCGACGCTGGCCGACCAGCAGCAGCAGCCCGCGGCGGCTGTGGTGGTCGTGCTTGTGCGTCTTGAGGTGCTCGTTGAGGTCGTTGATGCGCTGCGTCAGCATCGCGATCTGGACCTCCGGCGAGCCGGTGTCACCCTCGTGGGTGGCGTACTCGGCCATGATGGACTTCTTGGTGGCGCTGTCGAGGGGCACGACTCTCCTGGATTGTCTCGTTGCGCGGTGCTCCGGGGCAGGTCCACCCGGGCGCTCTCGTTCCGCGGCCGTTCTGACGGCTGTGCGAGTCTACCAGGTGCCCGTCTCGCGCGGCCTCAGCCCGCGGCGCCGGCGAGCACGTCCCGGACCCCGGCGACGTCCTCGTGCATCCGCGCGACCAGCTCGTCGACCGAGTCGAACCGCAGGGTCGGTCGCAGCCGCTCGACGAACTCCAGCACGACCTCCTCGCCGTACAGGTCGAGGTCCGTCCGGTCGAGCACGTAGGCCTCGACCCGGCGCTGCAGGCCGGCGAACGTCGGGTTGGTGCCGACCGAGACCGCGGCGGGCAGCACCGCGTCCGGCGACCCCGCGGGCGCGGCGGGGCGGCGGAGCCAGCCGGCGTACACGCCGTCGGCCGGGACCATGCCGGTCGCGTCCTGGGACAGGTTGGCCGTCGGGAACCCGAGGTCGCGGCCGCGCTTGTCGCCGTGCACCACGGTGCCGCGCACCCGGTGCGGGCGGCCCAGCACCCGCGCGGCCTGGCGGACGTCGCCGGCGACCAGCAGCTCGCGGACCCAGGTCGAGGACCAGCGGCGGCGCAGGGGGTCGGCCAGGGCGGCGGGGTCGTCGTCGGCCGGGTCCGGCGCGACGTCCTCGATCACCTCGACCGCGAACCCGAAGCGCTCCCCCAGCTCGACCATCGTCGCCAGGTCCCCGGCGTTGCCGCGCCCGAACCGGACGTCCCGCCCGACGACCACGGTGCGCGCGTGCAGCCCGTCCACGAGGTACCGGCGGACGAACTCCTCGGCGGTCTGCTGCGCGAAGTCGAGCGTGTAGGTCAGCAGGAGCACGGCGTCGAGGCCGGTCTGCTCCAGGAGCTCGAGCCGGTCGGCGTCTCCGGTGAGCAGTGGCGGGGCGGTGTCGGGGCGGTGCACCTGCTGCGGGTGCGGCGTGAACGTCACGGCGACCGAGCGGGCGCCCACCGCGCGGGCGTCGGCCACCATCCGGGTCAGCACGCCGACGTGGCCGCGGTGCACCCCGTCGAAGTTGCCGACCGTCACCACCGACGGCCCGAAGTCCGCGGGGACCTGCGCGAGGTCCGTCCAGCGCTGCACCAGCTCTCCCGTCGGTCGGCGCCTCGCGGCGCGGTCGGCGCCGGCGGGGTCGCGGCGCGGGGACAAGCCTGCCACGGCGCGCGGGGTGCCTCGCGCGCCGGTGCCGCGCGCGCCGCGGCGCTACGCTCGGCGCGCAGCCGCGCCGCGGCGCCCGACCCCGGAGGTCCCGCATGGTCACCCTGCGCACCACGCTCGTCCCCACCGGTGGCACGACCACCGGCATCGAGGTGCCCGAGGACGTCGTCACCGGGCTCGGGCGCGGGAAGCGGGTGCCCGTCGTCGTCACGATCAACGGACACGCGTACCGCGGGTCGATCGCGCCGTACTCCGGCGGGTACTGGGTCGGCGTCTCGGCGGCGAACCGCGCCGCCGCGGGGATCGAGGCCGGGGAGGCCGTCGAGGTCGACCTCGCGGTGGACGACGCGCCCCGCACGGTCGAGGTGCCGGCCGACCTCGCGGCCGCGCTCGCCGCCGGCGGGCCCGCCGTGGCCGAGGCGTGGGCGGCGCTGTCGTACTCGAAGCAGCGCGCGCACGTCCTGGCGGTCGAGGGCGCGAAGACCGACGCGACCCGGGAGCGCCGGGTCGCGTCGGTGGTCGCCGCCCTGGGCTGACGGGCGCCCGTCAGGTGGCCGCGGCGAAGACCAGGGCCGGGCGGGCGTGCGGGCCGCGGTCCTCCAGGAGCGCCGCGAGGGTGCCCTCCGGGGTCAGCGCGGCGACCGTCACGCCCGCGCCGGTGCCCGTGGCCGGGATCCGCTGGCCGTAGGACAGCGCCCGGGCCTCGGCCTCGGTGAGCTCGCGCACCGGGAACGTCGCCCGCGCGGCCTCGGCGAGCGGCAGGGTGTCGAGCGGCACGTCGGCCGGCCAGGCCTCCAGGTCCTCGAGCGTCCGGGCGCCGTCGATCCCGTAGCCGCCGACCCGGGTGCGCCGCAGCGCGGTCAGGTGCCCGCCGACGCCGAGCCCCCGGCCCAGGTCCCGCGCGAGCGCCCGGATGTACGTCCCCGACGAGCAGACCACCGTGACGTCGACGTCGAGCGCCGCGACGCCCGACCCGTCCGCGTCCGGCACGTCACGCACCTCGCGCACGTCGAACCGGGAGATCGTCACCGGGCGCGCGGCCAGCTCGACGTCCTCCCCCGCCCGGACGCGCGCGTAGGCGCGCTGCCCGTCGACCTTGATCGCGCTGACCGCGCTGGGCACCTGCTGGATCGGCCCCGTCAGCGCCGCCACGCCCGCGTCCAGCCCCTCCCGGGCGACCCCGGCGGCGTCGGCCCGGGCGACGGGCTCGCCCTCGGCGTCGTCCGTGGTCGTGGTGACGCCGAGGCGGATCGTCGCCGTGTACTCCTTGTCCGCCCCGACGACGTAGGTGAGCAGGCGGGTCGCCCGGCCGACGCCGAGCACCAGCACGCCGGTCGCCATCGGGTCGAGCGTGCCGGCGTGCCCGACCTTGCGGGTACCGGCCAGACCGCGGGCCTTCGCGACGACGTCGTGGCTGGTCCAGCCCTGCGGCTTGTCGACGACGAGCAGGCCGTCGGGGGCCGTGGGGCGGCGGGGGCGGTCGGGGCGGCGCTGGTCGCGCGCGGCGGTCACGCGGTCGCCCCGGCGCGGTCGCCCGCCGTGGCGGCGGACCCGGCGGCGACGACCTCGGGCGCGAAGCAGCGCAGCAGCGCGTCGAAGCCGGCGTCCTGGCCGACGTGCGCGAAGCCGTCCGAGCTGAGCAGCACGTTGATCAGCATGCCGTCGGCCACGAACCGCCGGGCGGTCTCGTCGCCGTCGGGGTCGTCCGGCTCGACGCGCTGCCGGAACAGCCGGAAGACCTCGCCGAGCGTGTGCCGGGCGAGCGCGGTGACCTCCGGGTCCTCCGCCGCGAAGCCGTGCATGAGGACGCGCAGCAGGTCGCGGTCGGCCATCAGCTCGACGTAGGCGCGGCCCGTGCGCTCGACCGCCCCCGGCCCGGGCTCGACGGCGGCCATCGCCCCGAGCACCCGCTCCGTCGTGTGCCGGTAGGCCTCCAGGAACAGGCGCTGCTTCGACCCGAACAGCCGCACGACGTAGGGCTGCGACACCCCCGCGGCGCGCGCCACCTGGTCGGTCGTCGTCCCCGCGTAGCCCCCCTCGGCGAACACCTCGATCGCGGCCGCGAGGATCTGCTCGCGCCGCTGGTCCCCCGACATGCGGGGGGCGCGCGGGGCGGGCCGGGTGGCGCTCTCGAAGTCCATGGTTGACATGTTATCAGTCGATAACTAACGTCCATCGGGTCGAAGTAATCAGCCAATGCTTACAGGAGCCTCCGATGTCGACGCAGACCCGCACCACCGCCCCGGGTGCCGGCGCCGCCGGCGCCCCGGCAGACCCGCCGCCCGCCGCGGCCGGCTCCCCCGTCGCCGCAGCCCCCGCGCCCGGCCCCGTCCGGGCCGCGACCCGCGCAGTCCCGGTCGCCGTCGCGCTGCTCGCCGCCTCGCTGCCGATGTTCATGGCGACGCTCGACAACCTCGTCGTCACCAGCGCGCTCCCCGTCCTCCAGGCCGAGCTCGGCGCCACGCTCACCGACCTGCAGTGGGTGGTGAACGCCTACACCCTGGCGTTCGCCACGCTGATGATCGCCGCCGCGACGCTCGGCGACCGCTGGGGCCGGCGCCGCACGTTCCTCGGCGGGATCGCGGTGTTCACCCTCGGCTCGATCGCCGCGGCCCTCGCCGGGTCCCCCGGCGCCCTGATCGCCGCCCGCGCCGTCCAGGGCGTCGGCGCCGCGGCCGTCATGCCGCTGTCGCTCACCCTGCTCGCCGCCGCGGTCCCCGCGTCGCGGCGCGCCATGGCCATCGGCATCTGGGGCGGCGTCTCCGGCCTCGGCGTCGCGCTCGGCCCGGTCGTCGGCGGCGCCGTCGTCGAGGGCATCTCCTGGGAGGCCATGTTCTGGATCAACGTGCCGGTCGCCCTCGTCGCGGTCCCGCTGGTGCTGCGCGCGCTGCCCGAGGGCCGCGGGCGCGCGCAGCGGCTCGACCTGCCCGGCCTCGTGCTCGCCGCGGCGGGCGTCCTCGGGATCGTGTGGGGCGTCGTGCACGGCAACGAGGACGGCTGGACGTCGGCCGGCGTGCTCGGCCCGGTCGTCGGCGGCGTCGTCGCCCTCGCGCTGTTCCTCCGGCACGAGGCCCGCACCCCGCACGCGCTCGTCCCGCTGCGGCTGTTCCGGTCGCGCAGCTTCTCCGTCGCGAACGTCTCGGGCTTCGCGTTCTCGCTCGGCGCGTTCGGCGCGGTGTTCCTGCTCGCCCAGTACCTGCAGGTAGTCCAGGGGTACTCCCCGCTGGAGGCCGGCCTGCGCACGCTGCCCTGGACCGCGGCGCCGATGGTCGTCGCGCCGCTCGCCGGGATGCTCGCGCCGCGGGTCGGCGTGCGGGTGCTGCTCACCGGCGGGCTCGTCGCGCAGGCCGCCGGGCTCGCGTGGCTCGGGTTCGCCGTCTCGGACGGCGGCTACGCCGCGCTGATCCCGGGCCTGGTGCTCGCCGGCGTCGGCATGGGCCTGACCTTCGCCCCCAGCGCCACCGCGGTGCTGTCCGGCATGGCTCCCGACGACCACGGCACCGCGTCGTCGACCAACTCGACGCTGCGGGAGGTCGGCGTCGCGCTGGGCGTCGCGGTGCTGACCGCGGTGTTCACCGCCGCCGGCGGCACGATCAGCCCCGACGGGTTCGACGCGGGCCTGCGCCCGGCGGTGCTGACCGGCGCGGCGGTCATCGCGCTGGCGGCGGTCGCGTCGCTGGCGATGCCGCGTGGGACCGGCCGCGAGGACTCCTGACCCCGCGGAGGCGGTCGGGGCAGCGCGCCGAGGTCGTCACAACGCCGCGAGGTCGTCACTCAGGAGTGACGACCTCACCCC
>NZ_JBYTEP010000059.1:0-22272 GCF_058792015.1 Cellulomonas sp. EB106-03-03-XG116 | reverse complement strand
AGGATACGGCAACAACCGAGATCGACACTCCACGGCCTTCGTCGGCAGGGTCAGAGGGGGAGAAGAGACAGCCCCGCCGCCGGCCCCGCGACCGCGGCTGGCCCCGCGGTCGCGGCCGGCCCCGGCCTCGCCGCCGGACCCGCCGCGGCGCACCCCCTGACCCGCCTGACCGACGCCCTGCACGACGCCGACCCGAGGACGGACCGATGACCGACCCCACCGCCGAGCCGACCCCCCGCCCGGGGGACAGCCCCGAGGTGGCCGCCGTGTTCCGCCGCGCCCTGCGCGACATGATCTGGCTCGTCGTCGGCGTCACCGTCGTCGGCGTGGCCGTCGGCTGGCTCGTCGCCGGCCTGCCCGGGGTGTGGGGCGCGCTGATCGGCGCCGCCATCGCCCTGGTGTTCTCGGGGACCACGACGCTGTCGATGCTCAAGACCGACACCGCCGCCCCGGGCCGGATGATGGCCGTGATCATGGGCACCTGGCTGGGCAAGCTCGTGGTCGTGATCGTGGTGCTCGCGGTGCTGCGCGGCCAGGACTTCTACGACCGGTACGTGCTGGCCGTCGTGGTCGCGGTGGCGGTCATCGGGTCCGCGCTGCTCGACTACCGGGCGGTGTCGCGGGGCAGGGTGCCTTACGTGTCCCCTACAGGTGCTAGGCCCAAGGTCCCGAATGGGGACGAGCCGGACGGGTCCGGCCGTTCCGTAGGCTAGGCTTCCAGCCGAACCACCCACGACGGCCGGGTCCCGGCGCGGTGACCCGCACCTCGAGGCACCCGACGCCGCGAGCCTTCGACCTACAGGAGACTGCTCTGTCCAGCCTTGCGACGATCCTGCCGCTCGCTGCCGAAGGCGAGTCCGGGTTCCACAAGCCGTCGATCGCCGAGTTCTTCCCTCCCGCCATCTGGTTCGAGGGCACGATCTTCGAGATCAACCGCATCCAGGTCGTGCGCTTCGTCGCCGTCGCGGTGCTGCTGACCCTCATGGTCATCGCCGCGCGCCGGGCCCGCCTGGTGCCGCGCCGCGGCCAGAACATGGCCGAGATGCTGCTCGACTTCGTCCGGATCAACGTCGCCCAGGACATCCTCGGCAAGGAGAAGGCACCGAAGTACGTCGCGCTCCTGACGACAATCTTCTTCGCGATCTTCGCCTTCAACATCACGGGCGTGATCCCGTTCCTCAACATCGCGGGCACCTCGCTGATCGGCCTGCCGGTCATGCTGGCCCTCTGGGTGTACGTGATGTACCTGGGCGCCGGCGTCAAGGCGCACGGCGTGGGCGGGTTCCTCAAGACGAGCCTGTTCCCCCCGGGCGTGCCGTGGCCGCTGTACATCCTGCTGGCGCCGGTGGAGTTCCTGCAGGTGTTCGTCCTGCGGCCCGTCACCCTGGCGATCCGGCTCATGGCCAACATGGTCGCCGGGCACCTCATGCTGGTGCTCTGCTTCTCGGCCACCCAGTTCCTGCTGTTCGAGGCGAGCGGCGGCCTGAAGCCCTTCGGCGCGCTCACCCTCGCGGGCGGCTTCGCGATCACCCTGTTCGAGGTGTTCGTCGCCGCGCTGCAGGCCTACATCTTCGTCGTCCTGACGGCCGTGTACCTGAGCCAGTCCATCGAGGACGAGCACTGACCTGATCTGACCAGCACCACCCCACGGGGGCCTCGACGGGCCCTCGTCACCAGACGACCGCCGGCCGACCGGTCGGCGGCCAAACGGAAGGAACGAGCACAGCGTGTCTCTTCTCGCGGACCCCAGCGTCATCCTTGCGGCCGAGAACGCCATCTCGGGCAACATCGCGACCGTCGGCTACGGCCTCGCGGTTCTCGGCCCGGGCATCGGCCTCGGCATCCTGATCGGCAAGACCGTCGAGGGCATGGCGCGCCAGCCCGAGGTCGCCGGCCAGCTCCGGACCACCATGTTCATCGGCATCGGCTTCGTCGAGGTCCTCGGCCTCCTCGGCCTGATCACCGGCTTCCTCTTCTCGTGATCACCGCCGCGCTCCCCGCGGCGAGCATCCTGGCCGCGGAGACCGAAGAGGTCGAGGGCTGGCGCCTGCTCATCCCCGCCGGCTACGACATCCTGTGGTCGTCGGTCGTCCTGATCGTGATCGGCGTCGTCTTCTACAAGCTCGTGCTGCCGAAGTTCCAGGCGGTGCTCGACGAGCGGACCGAGAAGATCGAGGGCGGGCTCGCGAAAGCCGCCAGCGCCCAGGAGGAGGCTGCCGCCGCGAAGGCGGAGTACGAGCAGCAGCTCCAGGACGCCCGCGCCGAGGCGGCGCGCATCCGCGAGGAGGCGCGCTCCGAGGCCGGCCAGATCGTCGCCGAGGCGCGCGAGAAGGCCACCGCCGAGCAGGCTCGGATCGCCGAGACGGCCCAGCGCCAGATCGAGGCCGAGCGCCAGCAGGCCGCCGTGTCGCTCCGTGCGGACGTCGGCTCGCTCGCCACCGAGCTCGCGTCGAAGATCGTCGGCGAGTCGCTCGCGGACGAGGCGCGTCGCTCGCGCGTCGTCGAGCGGTTCCTGGACGAGCTGGACGCGCAGACCACCGCCACCGCGGGTAAGGGGAACTGATGCGAGGGACGAGCCGGGCGTCGCTGGCCGCCGCGGAGGGCCGGTTCGAGCCGGTGCTGCGGTCGGCCGGCGCCGAGGGGCTGCTGCTCGGAGAGCAGCTGTTCGCGCTGGTCGACGCGCTGGACTCGTCCGGCTCGCTGCGGCGCACCCTCACCGACCCGTCGGCCGACGGCGAGGCCAAGGCCGCGCTCGTGGCCCGGCTGCTCACCGGCGCCGACCCCCGCGCGGTCGAGGCCGCGCAGGGGCTGGTGCGGGCGCGGTGGTCGGAGGAGGGCGACCTCGCCGACGCCGCCGAGCAGCTGGCCTTCTCGGCCGTGCTCGCGTCGGCGGAGGCGGACGGCACGATCGAGCAGGTCCAGGAGGAGCTGTTCCGGATCGGCCGCGCGCTCGCCGGGCAGCGCGAGGTGCGCCGCCGGCTGTACGACGACACGCTGCACGCCGAGGCGCGCGGCCAGCTCGTCGACCGCCTGCTGAACGGCACGGGCGCCCGCGTGACGCAGGTGCTCGCGCGCCGGGCGGCCGTGGCGCCGCGCGGCCGCCGGTACGTCGCGACCCTCGGGCACCTCGGCGACCTGATCGCCGAGCGCCGGAGCCGCACGGTCGCCACGGTCACCACCGCGGCCGACCTGGGCCCCGCCCAGCGGGCGCGGCTCGCCGAGATCCTCGGTCGCGCCTACGGGCGCGAGATCCAGGTGCAGGTCCTCGTGGACCCGCACGTCCTGGGCGGCCTGCGCGTGCAGGTCGGCCCCGAGGTGATCGACGCGACCGTGCTCGCACGGCTGGCGGACGCACGCCGACGACTTGCCAGCTGACCGGGCCCGACGGCCCGACCCGACCACCCACGTGGGAGCGCACGCCGCGGGCGTGCTGCACGACAGGAGAGATGCCATGAGCGAGCTGCAGATCCGGCCGGAGGACATCCGCGCCGCGCTGGACAGCTTCGTCACGACGTACGAGCCCACCGGCGCCGCCGCCGAGGAGGTCGGACGGGTCACCCTGGCCGGCGACGGGATCGCCCGGGTCGAGGGCCTGCCGGGCGCGATGGCCAACGAGCTGCTCCGCTTCGAGGACGGCACGCTGGGCCTCGCGCTCAACCTCGACGTCCGCGAGATCGGCGTCATCGTCCTCGGCGAGTTCACCGGCATCGAGGAGGGTCAGGAGGTCCGCCGCACGGGCGAGGTCCTGTCCGTCCCGGTCGGCGACGCCTTCCTCGGCCGCGTGGTCGACCCGCTGGGTCAGCCGATCGACGGCCTCGGCGAGATCGTCTCCGAGGGCCGCCGCGCGCTCGAGCTCCAGGCCCCGGGCGTCATGGCCCGCAAGTCGGTGCACGAGCCGCTGCAGACCGGCATCAAGGCGATCGACTCGATGATCCCGATCGGCCGCGGCCAGCGGCAGCTCGTCATCGGCGACCGCCAGACCGGCAAGACCGCGATCGCGATCGACACGATCCTCAACCAGAAGGCCAACTGGGAGACCGGCGACCCGGAGCAGCAGGTCCGCTGCATCTACGTCGCCATCGGCCAGAAGGGCTCCACCATCGCCGCCGTCCGCGGCGCCCTGGAGGAGGCCGGCGCCCTGGAGTACACGACGATCGTCGCGGCCCCGGCGTCCGACCCGGCCGGCTTCAAGTACCTGGCGCCCTACACCGGCTCGGCCATCGGCCAGCACTGGATGTACGGCGGCAAGCACGTCCTCATCGTGTTCGACGACCTGTCGAAGCAGGCCGAGGCGTACCGCGCCGTGTCCCTGCTGCTGCGCCGCCCGCCGGGCCGCGAGGCGTACCCGGGCGACGTGTTCTACCTGCACTCCCGCCTGCTGGAGCGTTGCGCGAAGCTGTCCGACGAGCTCGGCGGCGGCTCGATGACCGGCCTGCCGTTCATCGAGACCAAGGCCAACGACGTGTCGGCGTACATCCCGACCAACGTCATCTCGATCACGGACGGCCAGATCTTCCTGCAGTCCGACCTGTTCAACGCGGACCAGCGCCCCGCCGTGGACGTGGGCATCTCGGTGTCCCGCGTCGGTGGTGCCGCGCAGGTCAAGGCGATGAAGCAGGTCTCGGGCACGCTGAAGCTCGACCTGGCGCAGTACCGGTCGCTCGAGGCGTTCGCGATGTTCGCGTCCGACCTGGACGCCGCGTCCCGCGCGCAGCTGACCCGCGGCGCCCGCCTGATGGAGCTGCTCAAGCAGCCCCAGTACTCGCCGTTCCCGGTCGAGGAGCAGGTGGCGTCGATCTGGGCCGGCACCAAGGGCAAGCTGGACGACGTGCCGGTCGAGGACGTCCGCCGGTTCGAGTCCGAGCTGCTGGACCACCTGCGCCGCAACACGGACGTGCTCAGCACGATCGCGGGGACGGGCAAGCTCGGCGACGACCTGGAGGACAAGCTGTCCGCCGCCGTCGACGAGTTCCGTCACGGGTTCCTCAAGGGCGACGGCACGCCGCTGGTCGGCGCCGAGCAGCCCGAGGACGAGACCCCGGTCGAGCAGGAGCAGATCGTCCGGCAGAAGAAGGCCTGACGCGTGGCCGGACAGCAGCGGGTCTACCGGCAGCGGATCAGGTCGACCCAGTCGCTGAAGAAGATGTTCCGCGCGCAGGAGCTGATCGCGGCGTCCCGCATCGGGCGCGCCCGCGACCGGATGGCCGCGGCGTCGCCGTACGCCCGCGCGATCACGCGGGCCGTCTCGGCGGTCGCGACGCACTCGGACGTCTCGCACCCGCTGCTGGCGGAGCGCGACGACACCAACCGCGTCGCCGTGCTGCTCATCGCCTCGGACCGCGGCATGGCGGGCGCCTACTCGGCGTCCGTCATCCGCGAGACCGAGCGGCTGGTCGAGCGGCTCGAGGGCGAGGGCAAGGAGGTCGCGCTCTACGTCAGCGGCCGCCGCGCCGAGTCCTACTACCGGTTCCGGCAGCGTGAGCTGGCGGCCGTGTGGACCGGGCAGTCCGACGCCCCGACGTCCGAGCTGGCCGAGGAGATCGCGAGCACGCTGCTCGCGGCCTTCGACGCCGACCCGGCCGACGGCGGCGTGGGGGAGCTGCACATCGTGTCGACGCAGTTCGTCAACATGGTGAGCCAGCGCCCCCAGGTCATCCGGATGCTGCCGCTCGAGGTCGTCGAGGGCGTCGCCCCCGCCGGCGAGCACGAGGCGCTCCCGCTGTACGACTTCGAGCCCGACGCGGCCGAGGTCCTGGACGCCCTGCTCCCGCGGTACGTGCGGACCCGGATCTTCGCCTGCCTGCTGCAGGCGGCGGCGTCCGAGCTCGCGGCCCGGCAGCGCGCGATGCACACCGCGACGGAGAACGCCGAGGACCTCATCCGCACGTACACGCGGCTGGCGAACCAGGCCCGCCAGGCCGAGATCACCCAGGAGATCAGCGAGATCGTGTCGGGCGCCGACGCGCTCGCCTCCTGAACCGCCCGACCGCACGACCCGAACCAGCCCGCCGGACACCGGCGGACGACCGAAGGCAGGCAGACATGACCGCGACCACCGTCGACGCGAAGGACTCCACGGCCACGCCGGGCGTGGGCCGCGTCGCCCGTGTGATCGGGCCCGTCGTGGACATCGAGTTCCCCGCGGACCAGATCCCCGACATCTACAACGCGCTGACCGTCCACATCGACCTGTCGTCGCAGGGCGAGGGCGAGGAGTCCGGCGGGTTCGACATGACGCTCGAGGTCGCGCAGCACCTCGGCGACTCGCTGGTGCGCGCGATCGCGCTCAAGCCCACCGACGGCCTCGTGCGCGGGGCCCAGGTCACCGACACCGGCGCGCCGATCTCGGTGCCCGTCGGCGACGTCACCAAGGGCCGCGTCTTCAACGTGACCGGTGAGGTGCTGAACCTCGCCGAGGGCGAGACGTTCGAGGTCACCGAGCGCTGGCCCATCCACCGCAAGGCCCCGGCGTTCGACCAGCTCGAGTCGAAGACCCAGATGTTCGAGACCGGCATCAAGGTCATCGACCTGCTGACGCCGTACGTGCTCGGCGGGAAGATCGG
Organism: Cellulomonas sp. EB106-03-03-XG116; assembly: GCF_058792015.1. Lineage (NCBI taxonomy): Bacteria > Bacillati > Actinomycetota > Actinomycetes > Micrococcales > Cellulomonadaceae > Cellulomonas > Cellulomonas sp. EB106-03-03-XG116. The sequence continues at coordinate 15,709 of NZ_JBYTEP010000059.1, read as the reverse complement.
CCTGTTCGGCGGTGCGGGCGTCGGCAAGACCGTCCTCATCCAGGAGATGATCCAGCGCGTCGCGCAGGACCACGGCGGCGTGTCCGTGTTCGCCGGCGTCGGCGAGCGCACCCGCGAGGGCAACGACCTCATCGTCGAGATGGAGGAGGCGGGCGTCTTCGACAAGACCGCCCTCGTCTTCGGCCAGATGGACGAGCCGCCGGGCACGCGTCTGCGCGTCGCCCTGTCGGCGCTGACGATGGCGGAGTACTTCCGCGACGTCGCCAAGCAGGACGTGCTGCTGTTCATCGACAACATCTTCCGGTTCACCCAGGCCGGCTCCGAGGTCTCCACGCTGCTCGGCCGCATGCCGTCCGCGGTGGGCTACCAGCCGAACCTGGCGGACGAGATGGGCCTGCTGCAGGAGCGCATCACCTCGACGCGCGGCCACTCGATCACCTCGCTGCAGGCGATCTACGTGCCGGCCGACGACTACACCGACCCGGCCCCGGCCACGACGTTCGCGCACCTCGACGCGACGACGGAGCTCTCCCGCGAGATCGCGTCCCGCGGTCTGTACCCCGCGGTGGACCCGCTGGCGTCGACCTCGCGCATCCTCGACCCGCGGTACGTGGGCCAGGAGCACTACGACGTGGCCACCCGCGTGAAGTCGATCCTGCAGCGCAACAAGGAGCTCCAGGACATCATCGCGATCCTCGGTGTCGACGAGCTGTCGGAGGAGGACAAGACGGTCGTCGCGCGCGCCCGCCGCATCCAGCAGTTCCTCTCGCAGAACACCTACATGGCGGAGAAGTTCACCGGCGTCGTGGGCTCCACGGTCCCGGTGTCCGAGACCGTCGAGGCGTTCGCGAAGATCGCCGACGGCGAGTTCGACCACATCGCCGAGCAGGCCTTCTTCAACATCGGCGGCCTCGAGGACCTCGAGCGCAACTGGGCCCGCATCCAGAAGGAGTACGGCGTCTGACCCGGACGCCCGTCGCTCCACCCCGCACGACCCCGATCCACCCCCTTCCAGGAGGTTCTCGTCCCATGGCCCAGCTCGAGGTCGACCTCGTCGACACCGACGGCACCATCTGGTCCGGCGACGCGCGTCAGGTGAGCGCGCCCGCGTCGGACGGCGAGATCGGCATCCTGGCCGGGCACACCCCGGTCCTCTCCGTGCTCCGGCGCGGAGAGGTCCGGGTGATCGAGGCCGGCGGGACGGTGCACCGCTGGGCGGTCGAGGGAGGCTTCCTCTCCGTCGACGGCGACCAGGTGACCGTCGTCGTCGACGCGGCCGAGGCGGTGGCCTCCGGCACGTCCGGCCGCTGACGCCGGCGGGTCGGCCGTGACCGGGCACCAGATCGCGTTCCTCGCGCTGCTGCTCGTCGTGGCCGCGCTCGTCGTGGTGGGCCTCGGCCTGTCGCGGTGGAGCAGCCTCACCCGGCGGGTGGGGTCGTTCCGCTGCTCGCTGCGGGTCGGCACCCGCTGGTCCCGCGGCATCGCGCACTACGGCGCGCGCCACCTGTACTGGTGGCGGCTGCGCTCGCTCGCCCCGCGCCCCGGCCAGGTCTGGCCGCGCGGCGGCATGGAAGTGCTGGAGCGCACCGCCGTCGACGCCGCGGTGGTCGGCGGGCCGTACCTCGTGCGCTGCCGGGTCCCCGGCGCCGCCGGCCCGGAGGAGGTCGAGCTCCTCATGACCCCCGAGGCGTACGCCGGGCTGACGTCCTGGCTCGAGGCCGCCCCGCCGGTGCCGCACCACGTGATCTGACCCGTAAGGACTCCCATGCGCCTGCTCGTCGCGCGCTGCTCGGCCCGGTACAGCGGCCGGCTCAACGCCCACCTGCCCCTCGCGACCCGGCTGGTCGTGGTCAAGGCGGACGGGTCGGTGCTGCTGCACTCCGACGGCGGCTCGTACAAGCCGCTGAACTGGATGAGCCCGCCGTGCACGCTCCGCACGGAGGAGGCCGCCGGCGAGGCGCTCGAGCGCGGCGTCGCGCAGGTGTGGACCGTCCAGCACACCAAGAGCGACGACCGCCTCGTCATCGAGGTGCACGAGGTGCTGCACGACTCCGACCACGACCTGGGCGTCGACCCGGGGCTGATCAAGGACGGCGTCGAGGCGCACCTGCAGGAGCTGATGGCCGCGCAGATCGACGTGCTCGGCGCGGGCCACACCCTCGTCCGCCGCGAGTACCCGACGGCCATCGGCCCGGTCGACATCCTCGCGAAGGACGCGGCCGGCGCGACGGTGGCCGTCGAGATCAAGCGCCGCGGCGACATCGACGGCGTCGAGCAGCTGACCCGGTACCTGGAGCTGCTCAACCGCGACCCGCTGCTCGCGCCGGTGCGGGGCGTGTTCGCGGCGCAGGAGATCAAGCCGCAGGCGCGGGTCCTGGCGACCGACCGCGGGATCGCGTGCCTGGTCCTGGACTACGACGCCATGCGCGGCGTCGACGACGTGGACTCGCGCCTGTTCTGACCCGGGGTGCCCCCGCGGAGCGCCGGGCGTGCGCCATGATGGGGCCGTGACCACCGCCGACACCGCCCCCGCCGACGTCGTCCTGCGCGGGGAGGTGGTGACGCCGGCCGAGGTCGTGCCCGACGGCGCCGTCGTCCTCTCCGGGGGGCGCATCGCCTGGGTCGGGCCCGCCGCGCAGGTGCCCGGGCGCTGGGCAGCGGACCTGCCGCCCGCCCCGGCGCCCGGGACCACCCTGCTGCCCGGGCTGGTCGACCTGCACGACCACGGCGGCGGCGGGTCGAGCTTCCCGGACGCGACGACCCGCGACGAGGCCCTGGTCGCCGTGCGCGAGCACCTCCGGCACGGCACGACGAGCCTGGTCGCGTCGCTGGTGACCGCGCCCCGGGACGTGCTGCTGGCGCGCGCGGCGCTGCTGGCGGACCTGGTGGAGTCGGGCGACCTGGTCGGGATCCACGCGGAGGGGCCGTTCCTGTCGGTCGACCGGTGCGGGGCGCAGAACCCGGGGGACATGCTGCCGGGCGACCCGGCGCTGGTGGCCGACCTGATCGCGGCCGCACGAGGGCACCTGGTGACGATGACCGTGGCGCCGGAGGTGCCGGGCGTCGCCGACGGCTCCGGCGCCGGGAGCGGGGACGTGCTCGCGGCCCTGGTCGCCGGCGGCGCGGTGCCGTCGGTCGGGCACACCGACGCGGCCGCCGAGCAGGTGGACGTCGCGGTGCACCGGGCGCGCGCCCTGCTGACCGGTCGCCTGGGCGCGCCGGGCCGGTCGCCGCGGCCCACCGCCACGCACCTGTTCAACGGCATGCGCCCGCTGCACCACCGCGACCCCGGCCCGGTAGCCGCCTGCCTGGCCGCCGCCGCGCGCGGGGACCTGGTCGTCGAGCTGGTCGCGGACGGCACCCACCTCGCCCCCGGCACGGTGCGGGCGGTGTTCGACCTGGTGGGCCCGGGCTCGATCGCGCTGGTCACCGACGCGATGGCCGCGGCGGGCATGGCGGACGGCGACTACCGGCTCGGTCCGATGGCGGTCCGGGTGGGCGGCGGGGTGGCGCGGATCCTCGGCGACGACGGCTCGGCCGGCGCGATCGCGGGCGGCACGGCGCACCTGCTGGACGTGGTGCGGACGGTGGTGGCGTCGGGGATCGGGCTGGTGGCGGCGGTGCGCGCCGCGGCGACGACCCCCGCGGAGGTGCTGGGGCGGCCCGACCTGGGCGCGCTGGCGGTCGGCCGGCGGGCGGACGTCGTCGTGACGGACGAGGACCTGGCCCCGGTCGCCGTGTACCGCGCGGGGCGGCTGGTCACGGCCTGAGGGCCCGGCGGACGCCGGTCGCCCGGGCCGTGTGCCCACGCCGCCTACGCTTCCCGGCCCCGCGCACGGCGATCGGGTGCGGCCGCGCCGGAAGCCGTAGGAGAGCGCGGGCTCAGCCGTGGGGCGCCGCCACGCTGCCGTGGTCCGTGTAGGCGGGCGAGACCAGGCGGGTCTCCGCCATGTCCTCGCCGGACAGGCGGGCCATCACCATCTCGACCGCGATCCGGCCGATCCGCTCGCCGGGCACCTCGATGATCGAGACCGGCACCGGCAGCGCGGCGGCCATCTCGGCGGGGCTGACGGCCACGATCGACAGGTCGCCCGGCACCCGCAGCCCGCGCTCGGCCGCGCGGGCCAGCAGCCCGCCGAGCGCGGCCTCGTTGTGCACGACGAGGCCGGTGGTGCCCGGGTGCTGCGCCAGCACCGCGTCCAGGGCCGCGGCACCGCCGGAGAACGTCGGCTCGGCGGGCACGACCGCGGCCTCGACCCCGGCCGCCGCGGCCTGCTCCAGCACGCCCTGCCGCATGCGCACGGCGTAGTTCGCGCGGTGGTCGAGCCGGTCCTGGGACGCGCCCACCAGCACGAGCCGGCGGTGCCCGTGCCCGGCGAGCTCGCGGACGGCGAGCCGCCCGGCGCCGGCGAAGTCGAGGTCGACGCAGCTCAGCGCGGTGGTGTCGTCGGGGACGCCGATGAGGATGCTCGGCAGCGCCAGGGCGCGCAGCGCGGGGAGCCGGGCGTCCTCGGACTCGATGTCCATGACGATCAGGGCGTCGGCCGTCGAGCTCGCCGCGACCCGGTCGATGCCCTGCGCGTCGTCCTGGGTGAGCACGAGGACGTCGTGGTCGTGCTCGCGCGCGGTCGTGACGACCCCGCCGACGAACTGCATGATGATCTGCACGTTGATGCCCGGGCGGAACGGCACCATCAGGGCGATCACGTTGCTGCGGCTGGACGCCAGGGCCCGGGCGCCGGCGTGCGGGCGGTAGCCGAGCTCGGCGATGGCGCGCTGCACCCGGTCGCGGGTGGGCCCCGAGATCGTGCGCTTGCCGCTCAGCACGTAGCTGACGGTCGACACGGACACCCCCGCCGTGCGGGCCACGTCCCCGATGGTCGCCATCCGCCCAGGGTAGTGGGGGTGCGGGGTCCGTCGGCGCAGGTCGGGGCGCGGGTGCGTGCCGGGGGACGGGCGGGTGCGGCTCCGGCCGTGAGGCGAAGCGCTTCGCGGTGTGCAAGCGGTTCGACTGCGGTGCGCACCCACGACGCCCTCGTGCCGGATTCGTCCCACGACATGCGCTTGTTCGCGCGACTTGACCTGCCGCTGTCCCCGTCGATTACCATCGAAGCGATTCGACGAAGGTCGTGACCGATTCGAGACCTGCGGGGCTGGACGCCCTCGCGATCCCGGGCCTACAGTGACGATCGCGCGAAGCGCTTCGACACCTCACGGACGAGGTGCCGCCGGACACTCGAGGGAGAGGGCCGCACGACGATGGTGACGATGCAGGACGTGGCACGCCGGGCCGGCGTCGCGCTGTCCACCGTGTCGGCCACGCTCACCGGCGCCCGCCCCGTGTCCGCCGCGACCCGCGCCCGCGTCGAGTCCGTGATGGACGAGCTCGGCTACCGGCCCAACGCCCTGGCCCGCGGCCTGGCCACGCGGCGCAGCCGGGTGCTCGCGCTGACGTACCCCGTCGCGGACTCGGGCCTCAGCCGGACCTCCGCCGAGTTCGTGCTCAGCGCGGCCGCGGTCGCCCAGGAGCGCGGGTACCAGCTGGTGCTCTGGCCGTTCGCGGCCGAGGACGCCGACGGGGTGCTCGACGTCGCGCGCCGCGGGCTCGCCGAGGGCGTGCTGGTCATGGAGGTGCACGCCTGGGACGCCCGGGTCGCCGCCCTCCGGGGCGCCGGCGTCCCGGTGACGCTCATCGGCCGGACCGCGGACGAGGCGGACCCCGAGGTGCCCACCGTCGACGTCGACTTCGCCGCCACGCTCGCCGACGCGGTCGCGCACCTCGCGGGGCTCGGCCACACCCGGATCGCGTTCGTCAACCACGCCGAGCACCGGCTCGCCGAGGGCCACGGCCCGACCGTGCGCGCCGCCGCGGCCTACACGGCCGAGATGCTGGCCCGCGGCCTCGACCCCGTGCAGGTGTACGCCGAGGAGTCCGTGGCCGGCGGCCGCGCGGCGCTGGCCGGGCTGCTCGACGCGTCCCCGGCGCCCACCGCCGTCATCACCATGAACGAGGACGCGACGTTCGGCGTGGCCGCCGAGCTCGCGGTCCGCCGCGTGGCCGTGCCCGCGGAGCTGTCCGTGCTCGCGGTGGTGTCGTCCCCGGCGGTCGCCGGGCAGACGGTGCCGCCGCTCACGACGCTGCACGCCCCCGGCGCGCAGCTCGGGCGGGCGGGCGTCGACGCCCTGCTCGCCCTGCTCGGCACCGGCGAGGTGCCCGCCCCCGTCCTCGAGCCGTGCCGGCTCGTGGACCTGGGCAGCACCGGGCCGGCGCCGCGCGGCGCCGAGGCGGGTGCGCTCGCCGGGGCGACGACCCCCTAGACCCATCGACCACGGGGCGCCGGCGACCGCCGGTCCCCGACCAGCACAGCAGGAACTCGACGAGGAGGACGTGTGATGGCATCTGCGCGGAAGCGGTACGTGGCCGGCGCCCTGGCGCTCGCCCTGCCGCTCGCCCTGGCGGCGTGCGGCGGAGACAGCAGCGGCGGGGGCGGTGGCTCGGACGGCGACACGCTGACCGTCTGGCACTACGAGAACGACGACTCGGCGATGGGCCAGGCGTGGGCCAAGGCCATCGAGATCTTCGAGGACGAGAACCCGGACGTCACGGTGAACGTCGAGAACCAGACGTTCGAGCAGATCCAGAAGAACGCGAAGATCTTCCTCACCGGCGACGACGTGCCGGACGTCATGGAGTACAACAAGGGCAACGCGACCGCGGGCCAGCTCGCCTCGCAGGGCCTCATCACCCCGCTGACCGAGGAGGCCGACTCGCGCGGCTGGGCGGACACCCTGCCCGACTCCATCCAGACGACCGCGATGTACGACGAGCAGGGCCTCATGGGCTCCGGCGACTGGTACGGGGTGCCGAACTACGGCGAGTTCGTCGGCGTCTACTACAACCAGGACATGCTGGACGCGCAGGGCATCGCGCAGCCGACGACCTTCGACGAGTTCGAGGCCGCGCTGGCCACGTTCAAGGCCGCCGGCATCACCCCGCTCGCCGAGGCCGGCGCGGAGTACCCGCTCGGCCAGCTCTGGTACGAGCTGGTGCTGCACTACGGCGACCGCGACCTGATCGACGACTACCAGCTGTTCGCCGACGACGTCGACTTCCAGAACGAGGCGTTCACGCAGGCGACCGAGAAGCTCGACGAGTGGATCAAGGCCGGCTACATCGCGTCCGACTCGGCCGCGCTGACCGCCGAGGACATGGGCGTGTCGTTCATCAACGGCACCTACCCGATCATGGTCTCCGGCTCCTGGTGGTTCGGCCGCCTGGTCGAGGAGATCCCGTTCACCTGGACCCAGGCGCTGTTCCCGGACAACACCATGCACCCGGGCTCCTCCGGCAACCTGTGGGTCGTCCCCGAGAACGCCGCCAACAAGGACCTGGCGTACGAGTTCATCGACATCACGCTGCGCCCCGAGGTGCAGGAGATCCTCGGCCAGAAGGGCGGCCTGCCGGTCGCCGGCGACTCCTCGTCGATCACGGACGAGAAGACCAAGGAGATGACCGAGAACTTCGAGTCGATCCTCGACGAGGACGGCCTGGCGTTCTACCCCGACTGGCCGGTCCCGGGCTACTACGACGTGATCGTCAGCGAGCTCCAGTCGCTGGTCAACCAGTCGAAGTCCCCGTCGGAGGTGCTGGACGGCCTGTCCACCGCCTACCAGGACGGCAAGACGGACCTGCTCGAGGGCTGAGCCCCGGCACCCCCGCCCGGGCCGGCGGCGCACGTCGCCGGCCCGGGCACCCCACCCTCGAGGAGTCGCATTGACCACCGTCGACCGCGCCGCGCCGCCGCAGGAGCCGCGCACCCGCGGCAGCCGCCGCGGCCGCCGTTCGCGCGACTGGGTCGGGTACCTGCCGTACCTGCTGCCCGGCCTGATCGCCTTCACCGTCGTCATCCTCATCCCGTTCGGGATGAACATCTGGTACAGCCTGCACAAGTGGAAGGGCGGCAACGCCCCGCTGCGCTGGTACGGGCTCGGCAACTACACCGACCTGCTCGCGGACGAGCAGTTCTGGACGTCGTTCCGGAACTCCATCGCGATGATCCTCGCGATGGTGGTGGTGCCGACGCTGATCGGCCTGCTGCTCGCGACCACGCTGTTCGACGTGCTCGGCAAGCGGTTCGGCCCGCGCGTGGCCTCGGTGCTCCGCGCCACCTACTACCTGCCGCAGATCCTGCCGGTCGCCGTCGCCGGCGTGCTGTGGAACTGGATCCTCAACTCCCAGACCGGCGCGGTGAACGTGATCCTGCGGGAGATCGGCGTCGCGAACCCGCCCAACTGGCTGGGCTCGACCGACACCGCGCTGCCGACCGTCATGCTGGTGCTGATCTGGATCCAGATCGGCTACCCCGTCGTCATCTTCATGTCCGCGCTGCAGCGGGTCGACCCCGAGCTGTACGAGGCGGCCGAGCTGGACGGCGCCGGCTGGTGGCACCGGTTCCGCGCCATCACGATCCCGCAGATCAAGCCCGAGACGTTCGTCATCACGCTCACCTGCACCGTGGCCGCGCTCAAGGTGTTCGGGCCGATCTACGTGCTGACCCGCGGCGGCCCCGAGTCGTCGACGCTCGTGCCGTCGTACTACTCGTACCTGAACTTCTTCGACAAGTCGAAGGTCGGCTACGGCGCCGCGATCGCGAACGTCCTGACGGTCCTGATCATCCTGATCGCCGTCGTCATCATGGTGCTGCAGGCCCGCAGCGCCCGCCGTGAGGAGGAGGGTCGCTGATGGCCGCCCCGATCGAGACGCTGCCGACCCCGGTCGCCACCGGTCGCCCGCCGCGCCCGCCGCGCGCGAAGGCGACCGACGCCGACCGCCGGCACCGCCGCGGCACCGCGCGCTGGTTCGTGCTCGCCGCCGCCGTGCTGGTCGCCGTCGTCATGCTGGTGCCGTTCGTCATCATGGTGCTCAACGCGTTCAAGGCGCCGGCGGACTACTCCCAGAACGGCCCGCTGTCCTGGCCGGCGGAGTTCTACACCGAGGGCCTGCGGAACTTCTGGACCCGGGTCAACTTCCCCGAGAAGCTGGTCAACTCCGTCTGGATCTCGGGCGCGGTCGCGCTCTTCGCCGTCGTGCTGTCGCTGTTCAGCGCGTACGCGCTCGGCGTCGGCCGGGTGAAGGGCCGGATGTGGATCGTCACGCTGTTCCTGCTCGCGAACATGCTGCCGCAGGAGGTGCTGGTCTACCCGCTGTTCCAGATGGCGCAGGAGGTGGGCCTGTCCAACAACCAGTGGTCGGTCATCATCATCTTCACGGTCATCCAGGCGGCGTTCGGCACGTACCTGCTGTCCTCGGTGCTCGGCACGTTCCCGAAGGCGCTGCTCGAGGCGGCGTCCCTCGACGGCGCGGGCCGGTGGCGGACCCTGTGGGGCGTCGTGTTCCCGGTGGTCCGGCCGACGCTCAGCGTCCTGCTGATCTTCTTCTTCATCTGGACGTGGAACGAGTTCTTCATCCCGCTGGTCATGCTCACGACCAACGCCACCCAGACGATCCCGGTGGCCCTCGCCTCGCTGCAGGGCGACCGCATGATGGACGCCCCCACGACCAACGCGGGCGCCCTCGTCTCGATGATCCCGGCGATCGTCTTCTTCCTCATCTTCCAGCGCACGCTGACCCGCGGGATCACCGCGGGCGCGGTCAAGTAAGGCAAGGGCAGCATCCATGAAGTTCACCGACGGCTACTGGCAGACCCTCCCCGGCGTCACGGTGCAGCGCCCGCGCGCGGTCGACGAGGTCGTGCTCGGTGAGCGGACGCTCACCGCCTACGCCGGCACCGGTCGCCTCGCCACGCGCGGCGACACCCTCAACCACCCGCTCATCACGATCACCCTGGACTCGCCCGCCGAGGGGGTCCTCGGCGTGACGATCGAGCACCATCAGGGCGGCGTCGACCACGGGCCGGCGTTCGGGCTCGCCGACGCCGCGCCGCACGTCGTCGTCGCCGGGCCGACCGACGACGACCCCCGCGCCTCGCTGACCACGGGCAACCTCACCGCCCGGGTGTCGACGACGGGGGAGTGGGCGCTCGACGTCGAGGTCGACGGCCGGGTCGTCACCGGCGCCACCTCCCGCGGCGTCGGCGTGATCACCGACGCCGAGGGCCGGCCGTTCGTCCGCGAGCAGCTCGGGCTCGGCGTCGGCGACCACGTCTACGGCCTCGGCGAGCGGTTCACCCCGTTCGTCAAGAACGGCCAGACCGTCGACATCTGGAATGCGGACGGCGGCACGTCCTCGGAGCAGTCGTATAAGAACGTGCCGTTCTACCTGACCGACGCGGGCTACGGCGTGTTCGTCGACCACCCCGGGCACGTCTCGTTCGAGATCGGCTCCGAGGTGGTGTCCCGCACGCAGTTCAGCGTCGCCGGGCAGCGGCTGCGGTACTACGTCATCGCGGGCCCGGAGCCCAAGGACGTGCTGCGCCGCTACACCGCGCTCACCGGGCGCCCGGCCGCCGTGCCCGACTGGTCCTACGGCCTGTGGCTGTCGACCTCGTTCACCACGGACTACGACGAGGCCACCGTCATGTCGTTCATCGACGGCATGGCCGAGCGCGGCCTGCCGCTGTCGGTGTTCCACTTCGACTGCTTCTGGATGCGCCGGTTCCACTGGTGCGACTTCGTGTGGGACCCGGCGACGTTCCCGGACCCCGAGGGCCTGCTCTCCCGGCTGCACGAGCGGGACCTGCAGGTGTGCGTCTGGATCAACCCGTACATCGCGCAGCGCTCGCACCTGTTCGCCGAGGGCGCCGAGCTCGGCTACCTCGTGAAGCGCGCCGACGGCTCCGTCTGGCAGTGGGACCTGTGGCAGGCCGGCATGGGCCTGGTCGACTTCACCAACCCCGACGCCACCGCGTGGTTCAAGGGCAAGCTGCGGGCGCTGCTCGACATGGGCGTCGACTGCTTCAAGACCGACTTCGGCGAGCGGATCCCGACGGACGTCGTCTGGCACGACGGCTCGGACCCCGAGCGGATGCACAACTACTACACGCACCTGTACAACAAGGCGGTCTTCGAGCTGCTGGAGGAGGTCAAGGGCGAGGGCGAGGCCGTGCTGTTCGCGCGGTCGGCGACCGCCGGCGGCCAGCAGTTCCCCGTGCACTGGGGCGGCGACTGCGAGTCGACGTTCGTGTCCATGGCGGAGTCGCTGCGCGGCGGGCTGTCGCTGGCGTCGTCCGGGTTCGGGTACTGGTCGCACGACATCGGCGGATTCGAGGGCACCCCGGATGCCGCGGTGTTCAAGCGCTGGCTCGCGTTCGGCCTGCTGTCCTCGCACTCCCGGCTGCACGGGTCGTCGTCGTACCGGGTGCCGTGGGCGTTCGACGAGGAGTCCGTCAAGGTCACGCAGCGGTTCACCGAGCTCAAGCTGTCGCTCATGCCCTACCTGTCGGCGGTCGGCCGCGAGGCGCACACCGACGGGCTGCCGGTCATGCGGCCGCTGTTCCTCGAGTTCCCGGACGACCCGGGCGCCGCGACGGTCGACACCCAGTACGCGCTGGGCCCCTCGCTGCTGGTGGCGCCGGTGTTCACCGCCGAGGGCGACGTGGACGTCTACGTGCCCGAGGGGGAGTGGACGTCGCTGCTCGACGGCTCGACGGTGTCCGGCCCGCGGTGGCACCGGCAGCGGCACGGGTTCGACTCGCTGCCCGTGCTGGTCCGCCCCGGGACCCTGCTGCCCGTCGGCGCGCGCACCGACCGCCCGGACTACGACCACGCCGACGGCGTCACGCTCCGGGTGTTCGGCCTGGCGGACGGCGCCGAGGCGCGGACCACGGTCCGCGGCGCGGGTGGCGACGTGGAGTTCGTGGCGCGGCGGTCGGGCGCGACGGTCACCGTCGAGGCGACGGGCGCCGTCCCGGGGACGTGGCACGTCGCGGCGGCCCTGGGCGCGCCGCAGGCGGCCGAGGGCGCCCGCGCGGAGCTCACCCTGCCCGCCTGACCCGCCGCTCTCGCCGAGCGGGCAGTAGATGTCGCCTCCGGGTGACGCGAGGCGACATCTACTGCCCACTCGGTGGCACTTCGCGCGGACCAGGGGCGCGGGAGCGCTCCCATCAGTCGTGTATCGTATCGATTCGACATCGCCGTCCCGCGGCTCACCCACCTGAACCGAGGAAGCTCCTGATGACCACCTCCCGCCCCTCCGGGCGCACGTTCCCCGCCGACTTCCTCTGGGGATCGGCCACCGCGGCCTACCAGATCGAAGGGGCCGCCACCGAGGGCGGCCGCGCGCCGTCCATCTGGGACACGTTCTCCGCGCGCCCGGGCGCCGTGCTCAACGGCGACACCGGCGCCGTCGCGGCCGACCACTACCACCGGGTCCCCGAGGACGTCGCGCTCATGCAGTCCCTCGGCCTGCAGGCCTACCGGCTGTCGATCGCCTGGCCGCGCGTCCAGCCCACCGGCTCGGGGGAGTGGAACGCCGAGGGGCTGGCCTTCTACACCGACCTCGTCGACCGGCTGATCGCCGCCGGCATCAAGCCCGTCGTCACGCTCTACCACTGGGACCTGCCGCAGGCCCTGGAGGACGAAGGCGGCTGGACCAACCGCGAGACGGCCTACCGGTTCGCCGACTACGCCCGCAAGCTCGCCGAGGTGCTGGGCGACAAGGTGACGGTGTGGACGACCCTCAACGAGCCGTGGTGCTCCGCGTACCTGGGCTACGCCTCCGGAGTGCACGCCCCGGGCCGCACCGAGCAGGGCGCCTCGCTCGCCGCCGTGCACCACCTCAACCTCGCGCACGGGCTCGCCGCCCTCGCGATCCGGGAGGTGCTGGGCGACGCCGCGCAGGTGTCGATCACGCTCAACCTGCACGTGACCCGCGCCGCGTCCGACGCGCCCGAGGACGTCGAGGCCAAGCGCCAGGTGGACACCGTCGCCAACGAGGTGTTCCTCCAGCCGCTGCTCGAGGGCCGGTACCCCGAGAACGTCTTCGCCCAGACCGCCGCGGTGTCCGACTGGTCGTTCGTGCAGGACGGCGACCTGGAGCTCATCCGGCAGCCGATCGACCTGCTCGGCATCAACTACTACTCGACGGGCCGGGTGCAGCGGCTGCACGGCGAGCCGGTCGTCGGCGACGGCAGCCCCGGCGTCGACGGGCACAAGTCGTCGGTGGTCAGCCCGTGGGTGGGCTGCGACGACGTCGAGTGGCTGCCGCAGCCGGGCCCGCACACCGCGATGGGCTGGAACATCGAGCCGCAGGGCCTGACCGACCTCCTGCTCGAGATGCACGAGCGGTACCCGTCGATCCCGCTGGCCGTCACCGAGAACGGCGCGGCGTTCGCCGACGAGGTGTCCGCCGACGGGCGGGTGCACGACCTCGACCGCGTCGAGTACCTGCACGACCACATCGACGCCGTGGGCGCCGCGATGGACGCCGGCGCGGACGTGCGCGGTTACTTCGTGTGGTCGCTGATGGACAACTTCGAGTGGGCGTACGGCTACGACCGCCGGTTCGGCATCGTGCGGGTCGACTACGACACGCTCGAGCGGACCCTGAAGGACTCGGCGCTCTGGTACCGGGACCTCGTCGCGACGCGGACGATCGCGCCCGCGGAGTCGGCGGCCGGGCTGTCCTGACGCCGGGCCGGGCCGGATCGCGGGCCCGGGAGCGCACGCGCGCCGGAGGGCGGCCGCCGCACGGTGGCCGCCCTCCGGCGCGCCGGGGGACAATCGGGAGCGTGCCGTCCTCCCGCCGCTCCGGCAAGCGCCCCTACGCCGCCGAGCACGTCCCGCTCGACCTGGACCGGGTGCGCGGCGGCCGCACGTCCGAGGAGTCGGCCGACGGCGCGTGGACGGTGCAGCGCGTCGGCGGCTCCGACCGCACGTTCCGCTGCCCGGGCTGCGACCAGGAGATCGCGACCGGCACGCCGCACGTCGTCGCCTGGCGGGCGGACGGGCTGTTCGGGCCCGACGCGGCGCTGGCCGACCGGCGGCACTGGCACACCGCGTGCTGGTCGGCGCGGCACCGGCGGGGCCCGACGCGGCGCTGACCGCGCCCCGCGCGGCCGGGTCGCGGCCCCGGGCGCCGGACTACGCTCGACCTCGATGACCACCGCAGCCGCCCCCACGCCCATCCGGTCGCTGACCGTCCTGCCCGCGCACCGGGAGGAGGTCGAGCTGCACACCGCCGACGGCCTCACCCTGGTCGGCGAGCTGGCGCTCCCGGTCGACGCCGACGGCACCCCGCGGACCCCCGCGGCCACGCTCGTGACGCTGCACCCGCTGCCGACGCACGGCGGCTACATGGACTCGCACGTGCTGCGGAAGGCCGCCTGGCGGCTGCCGGCGCTCGCCGACGTCGCGGTCCTGCGCTTCAACACCCGCGGGACGTCGAGCCCGCGCGGGACCAGCGAGGGCGCGTTCGACGGCGGCGTGGCGGAGAAGTTCGACGTGCACGCCGCGATCGAGCTCGCCGAGTTCCGCGACCTGCCCCACCCCTGGCTCGTCGGCTGGTCCTTCGGCACCGAGCTCGCGCTGATGCACGGCCTGGACCCCGCCGTCGAGGGCGCCGTCCTGCTGTCGCCGCCGCTGCACCGGGCGACCGACGCCGACCTGGACGCCTGGGACGCCGACGGCAAGCCGCTGGTCGTGCTGGTCCCCGAGCACGACGACTACCTGCGCCCCGCCGAGGCCCGTGAGCGGTTCGCCCGGGTGCACCAGGCGGAGGTGATCGGCGTCGACGGCGCCAAGCACCTGTGGGTCGGGGAGCCGTACGTCCGGCGCGTGCTCGACGAGATCGTCCGGCACGTGCGCCCGGGCCTGCCCGTGCCGCTGCCGACCACCTGGGACGGGCCCAGCGAGCAGGCGGAGGCGCCGGCCGTCCCGCAGTCGCCCGACGGCGAGGCCTTCGCCGGATCCGACCAGGAGGACGCATGACCGCCACCGTCACCCTGCACGCGCTGCGACCGGGCACCGGGCTGCCGCTCGTCCTGCTGCACGCGTTCCCGCTCGACTCCCGGATGTGGGCCGACGTCGCCCCGCTGTTGGACGGCCCGGTCCTGGCGGTCGACCTGCCCGGGCTGGGTGCCGCCCAGGGGGTGGCGCTGCCGGAGCCGTCGCTGGAGGCCGCGGCGGACGCGGTGGCCGCGGTGCTCGCCGAGGCGGGGCACCGGCGCGCGGTCGTCGCGGGGCTGTCGATGGGCGGGTACGTGGCGCTCGCGCTGGCCGAGCGGCACCCCGGGCTGGTCGCGGGGCTGGGGCTGCTGGACACCAAGGCGACCGCCGACACCGACGAGGCCCGCGCGAACCGGCTGCGGGTCGCGGACGCGGTGGAGACGAGCGGCACCGTCGACGAGGTGCTGCCGATGGCCACCGCGCTGCTCGGCGGGGCGTCCCGGGAGCGGCCGGAGCTCGTCGCGCGGCTGGAGGCGCTGATCGGGGCGCAGCCGCCGGCCGGGGTGGCGTGGTCGCAGCGGGCGATGGCCGCGCGGCCGGACCGCACCGCGGTGCTCGCGGCATACCGCGGGCCGGCGCTCGTGCTCGTCGGCGACGAGGACCGGCCGACGCCGGTGGCCGAGGCCCGGGGGATGGCGGGGGCGCTCGGGGTCGAGGCCGTGGTGGTGCCCGGGGCGGGTCACCTCACCGCGGTCGAGGCGCCGGCTGCGGTCGCCGCGGCGCTCGGCGACCTGCTCGGGCGGGCGCGGGGCTGAGCCGGCGGAGCGCGCGGGCGCGGGGCCGAGCCGGCGGCGCGCCCGAGCGG